>JAEWJG010000065.1 GCA_023386675.1 Actinomycetes bacterium | reverse complement strand
CCGAACGCCACCGTCGAGGCGGCCGAGGAGGACAAGGTCACCCCGCTGCGGGGCATGTCCAAGACGCTCGCCACCAACATGGATGCGTCGCTCACCGTCCCGACCGCGACGAGCGTCCGCACCATCCCGGCCAAGCTGATGATCGACAACCGCATCGTCATCAACAACCACCTCAAGCGCGCCCGCGGCGGCAAGGTCTCCTTCACGCACCTGATCGGCTGGGCGCTCATCCAGGCGCTCAAGGAGTTCCCGAGCCAGAACGTCTACTACGAGGAGGTCGACGGCAAGCCGTCCGTCGTCGCCCCCGCGCACATCAACCTCGGCATCGCGATCGACATCCCGAAGCCGGACGGCACCCGCGCCCTCCTGGTGCCGAGCATCAAGCGCGCCGACACCATGCGCTTCGGCGAGTACCTCGCCGCCTACGAAGAGCTCGTCAGCAAGGCGCGCAACAACAAGCTCGCCGCGGGCGACTTCGCCGGCACCACGATCTCGCTGACCAACCCGGGCGGCATCGGAACCGTGCACTCCGTGCCCCGCCTGATGAAGGGCCAGGGCGCGATCATCGGCGCCGGCGCCCTCGAGTACCCGGCCGAGTTCCAGGGCTCCAGCGAGAAGACGCTCGCGGGCCTGGCCATCGGCAAGACGATCACCCTCACCAGCACGTACGACCACCGCGTCATCCAGGGCGCCGGATCGGGCGAGTTCCTGAAGATCGTGCACGAGATGCTGATCGGCAAGCGCAACTTCTACGAGGACATCTTCGCCGAGCTGCGCATCCCGTACATGCCGATCCACTGGAACCCGGACATCTCGGTCGACCTGGCCAGCGCCGTCGACAAGACCGCCCGCGTCCAGGAGCTGATCAACTCGTTCCGCGTGCGCGGCCACCTGATGGCCGACATCGACCCGCTCGAGTACAAGCAGCGCTCGCACCCCGACCTCGAGATCGAGAACCACGGGCTCACCTTCTGGGACCTCGACCGCGAGTTCGTCACCGGCCAGTTCGGCGGCGACCGCCGCAAGATGCTGCTCCGCGACATCCTCGGCGTGCTGCGGGACTCGTACTGCCGCACCGTCGGCATCGAGTACATGCACATCCAGGACCCGGCCCAGCGCAAGTGGTTCCAGGACAAGCTGGAGCGCCCCTACCAGAAGCCGGGCCACGACGAGCAGCTGCGCATCCTCGGCAAGCTCAACGAGGCCGAGGCGTTCGAGACCTTCCTGCAGACCAAGTACGTCGGGCAGAAGCGGTTCAGCCTGGAGGGCGGCGAGTCGACCATCCCGCTGCTGGACGCGATCATCCAGGGCGCGGCCGAGGCCCAGATGGACGAGGTCGCCATCGGCATGGCCCACCGCGGCCGCCTCAATGTGCTGACGAACATCGCAGGCAAGACGTACGGCCAGATCTTCCGCGAGTTCGAGGGCACGCAGGACCCGAAGACCGTGCAGGGCTCTGGCGACGTCAAGTACCACCTCGGCACCGAGGGCACCTTCAAGGGCGCCGGCGGCGAGGAGATCCCGGTCTACCTCGCGGCGAACCCGTCGCACCTGGAGGCCGTCGACGGCGTCCTGGAGGGCATCGTCCGCGCCAAGCAGGACCGCCGCCCCGCCGGCACGTTCCTGACCCTGCCGATCCTCATCCACGGCGACGCCGCGATGGCCGGACAGGGCATCGTGGCCGAGCAGATGCAGATGTCGCAGCTGCGCGCCTACAAGACCGGCGGCACCATCCACGTCAACATCAACAACCAGGTCGGCTTCACCACCTCTCCCGGGGAGGCCCGGTCGTCGGTGTACTCGACGGATGTGGCCAAGACCATCCAGGCGCCGATCTTCCACGTGAACGGCGACGACCCGGAGGCCGTGGTCCGCGTCGCGGAGCTCGCCTTCGCGTACCGCCAGGAGTTCAAGCGCGACGTCGTGATCGACCTCGTCTGCTACCGCCGCCGCGGTCACAACGAGGGCGACGACCCGTCGATGACCCAGCCGCTGATGTACAGCCTCATCGAGGCGAAGCGCTCGGTCCGCCGCCTCTACACCGAGGCGCTGGTCGGACGCGGTGACATCACCGAGGAGGAGTACGAGCAGGCGCACCGCGACTTCCAGGACCGCCTGGAGCGCGCGTTCATGGAGACGCACGCGGCGCAGACGACCCCGACTCCGATCCTCACCCCGGGCGACTCGGGCGACCTCGAGCAGCCGAACCACGGCGACGACGGCAACGTCGGCGAGCCGGAGACGACCGCGGTCAGCGAGCAGGTCATCCACATGATCGGCGACGCGTTCAACAACCCGCCCGCGGGCTTCACCGTGCACCCGAAGCTGCAGCAGCTGCTCAACAAGCGCAGCGAGATGAGCCGCAACGGCGGCATCGACTGGGGCTTCGGCGAGCTGCTGGCGCTGGGCTCCCTGCTGGTGGAGGGCACCCCGGTGCGCCTCGCCGGCCAGGATTCGCGCCGCGGGACGTTCGTACAGCGCCACGCCGTGCTGCACGACCGGGTCAACGGCCAGGAGTGGCTGCCGCTCGCGAACCTCAGCGACAACCAGGCCAAGTTCTGGATCTACGACTCGCTGCTGAGCGAGTACGCCGCGATGGGCTTCGAGTACGGCTACTCGGTCGAGCGGGCCGACGCGCTGGTGCTGTGGGAGGCGCAGTTCGGCGACTTCGCCAACGGCGCCCAGATCATCATCGACGAGTTCATCTCCTCGGCCGAGCAGAAGTGGGGCCAGCGCTCGTCGCTGGTGCTGCTCCTCCCCCACGGCTACGAGGGCCAGGGACCGGACCACTCCAGCGCCCGCATCGAGCGGTACCTGCAGCTGTGCGCCGAGAACAACATGACCGTCGCGCGGCCGTCGACCCCGGCGTCGTACTTCCACCTGCTCCGCCGCCAGGCGTACGCCCGCCCGCGCCGCCCGCTCGTCGTCTTCACGCCGAAAGCGATGCTGCGACTCCGTGGCGCGTCGAGCAACGTCGAGGACTTCACGCACGGCAAGTTCGAGCCGGTGATCGACGACCAGCGGATCACCGACAAGGGCGCCGTGAAGCGCGTCCTGCTCATGGCGGGCAAGCTCTACTACGACCTGCTGAACGAGCTGGAGAAGAACCCGAACCCGGAGATCGCGCTCGTGCGTGTAGAGCAGTACTACCCGCTCCCCGCCGCCGAGCTGAAGGCCGCGGTCGACTCCTACCCCAACGCCGAGCTGGTGTGGGTGCAGGACGAGCCCGAGAACCAGGGCGCCTGGCCGTACATGATCCTGGAGACCTCGAAGCTCGGCCCGCGCCCGCTCGGCGTGGTCTCGCGCCCGCCGTCGGCGTCGCCGGCCGCCGGCTCGGCGAAGCGCCATGCGCAGGAGCAGCAGGTGCTGATCCAGCGGGCGCTGACGCTGTAACGCACCACGCTCCACCACGGAGGGCCGTCCCGAGAGATCGGGGCGGCCTTTCGTCTGACGCCTCCCGCCCGCGCGCCGATAGTGCAGGGCATGCGCACGACGACTGATCGGCCGGCCTCTTTAGTGCGAGAGCAGTGGTGGAGCGTTGTCACGATGCTCCTCGTCGTCGCCCCGGTCGTCGGTACGTTCGCCGCCGCCTCCGACGTCCTCGCTCAGGTCGGTGCCGCCCTGGGCGAGCACAAGACGGAGACGGCCCTGGCCGTGCTCCTGCGATTCGCCACCGGCTACCCTCTCTGGCTCGCGCTCTTCACGGCCGCTCTGTCCGTCATCGGCAACGCCTTGTCGTACGGCGCTCCCGCCATCGCCGGCCTCAGCCGCAAGCCGGACCGTGCCGAACAACGCCATGTCGAGGCCCTCGTCGGCGCATCCACGACCGGTGAGTACGACAAGCGCTGGGAGCGCGAGGGCGAGGAGGTGGAGCGCGGGCTGCGCATCAGCATCGAGAAGCTGTGGAACGTTCGCGGCCTGCACCTGCGCTTCATCGCCGCGTGGAACGCGCTCCTGCTGGCGATCCTGGCGCTGGTAGCCGCGCACGCCGGGATCAGGTGAATCGGCCGGAATCCGAGGCCACCGCTACGTCTTCCGTCCGCAACGCGCTCGGGCGTACGTTGGCCCCATGACCGTCGTCACCAACCACCGCCTCGGCGAGCCCTGCTGGGTCGACTACGCCGCCACTGACGTCCCGCGGGCCCGCGACTTCTACGCGAGCCTGTTCGGCTGGACCGCGGACGAGGCGGGCGAGGAGTACGGCGGCTACATCACCTTCCGCCGTGACGGTCGCGCGGTCGCCGGTCTCGGCCCCGTGATGGGCGACGGCGGCGGCGACACCTGGCTCACCTACCTCCTGGTGGAGGACGCGGACACGGCCGAGAAGGCGGCGCTCCGGGCCGGCGCCCAGGTGATCGCGCCCACGATGACCGTCGGCGACCAGGGCCGGCTCGCGGTGATCGCCGATCCGGGCGGCGCGGTCGTCGGCCTGTGGGACCCGGAGCAGCACCGCGGCTTCGAGCTCGTCGCCGAGGTGGGCGGCCTGTCCTGGCACGAGCTGTACGCCCGCGACTTCGCGGCGCAGGTCGGCTTCTACACGCGCGTCTTCGGCTGGAAGACCCAGGTGCTCGGCGACACCGCCGACTTCCGCTACTCCACGTTCGGCGACCCGGCGTCACCGAGCGGCGGCATCTACGACGCGAACGGGATGCTGCCGGAGGGCGTTCCCTCGCACTGGGTCGTCTATTTCGGCGTGGCCGATGCGGCCGCCGCCTCCCAGCGCGTCATCGAGCTGGGCGGGACGGTCATCCGCGATCCGTGGGACAGCGAGTTCGGACGCTTCGCGCAGGTCACCGACCCCCTGGGCGGCCTGTTCTTCCTCCACGAGGTCGGTTCGGGCTCCGCCGCCTAGCGCGCCCGGCTGCCCGCACTCAGTGGACGGTCGCCTGGAACGACCGGATGCGGAGCAGCACCTCGGTGCGCAGCGTCTCGGGCGCGGTCTCCTTGCACGCCCGCTGCACCACCTCGGTGAGCACGACGTTCAGGTGCGCCTCGTCGGAGCAGCCGGCGCAGTTCGCCAGGTGCTCGCGCACGTCGGCAGCATCCTCGCTGCACAGTTCGTTGCGCAGGTACTCCTCGAGCTCGGCCTTCGCCTTCTCGCAGCCGCAGTCGGTCATTTCTTGGCTCCCCTGGTAGGCACGGCACGGCCCTCCTGAACGGCGGAGAGCCCGCGCTCGTGCGCGTAGTCGGTCAGAAGCTCCCGGAGCATCCGGCGGCCGCGGTGGAGGCGGCTCATGACGGTGCCGATCGGGGTCTTCATGATGTCGGCGATCTCCTGGTAGGAGAACCCTTCGACATCGGCGAGGTACACGGCCAGCCGGAAGTCCTCCGGGATGGCCTGCAGCGCGTCCTTGACGGCGCTGTCCGGCAGGTGGTCGATCGCCTCGGCCTCGGCCGAGCGGCTCGACGACGAGGACATGGACTCCGCGCCCCCCAGCTGCCAGTCCTCGAGCTCGTCGATCGTCCCCTGGTAGGGCTCGCGCTGCTTCTTGCGGTACGTGTTGATGAACGTGTTGGTGAGGATGCGGTACAGCCAGGCCTTCAGGTTGGTGCCCTGCTGGAACTGGCTGAAGGCCGCGTACGCCTTCACGAACGTCTCCTGCACGAGGTCCTGCGCGTCGGACGGATTACGGGTCATCCGCAGCGCAGCCGCGTACAGCTGGTCCATGAAGGGCAGAGCCTGCTCCTCGAAGAGGTGGCCCTGGTCTTCGGTGGTCTCGGTGCTCATCACCGGCCAGTCTAGTTCCGTCGCCCGCACAGCGACGCGGGGAGCGTCGAGTAGAGCGGTGGCGGTCACGGACTGATCCTTTCTTGGGTGAACCCGGATAATCTGGACAACAATGCTGATCTCGAAATATTCCGCTCCCGACTTCGATCCGTACGGCGACAACCGCACGGAGGAGCCGAACACGCTCTGGCCCGCACCCGTGGCGGGCGGTCCGGTGTCCGCGACCGTGTCCCTCCCGGGCTCCAAGTCGCTGACGGCGCGGGAGCTGGTGCTCGCCGCCCTGGCCGACGGCCCGTCGCTGCTCCGCTCGCCGCTCCACTCCCGCGACAGTTCCAACATGGTCGAGGCTCTGCGGTCGCTCGGGGTCGGCATCGCAGAGCGCGACGGCGCAGGCGAGTTCGGCTCAGACCTCCTCGTCACCCCCGCCGAGGAGCTGCTCGGCAGCACCACCATCGAATGCGGTCAGGCGGGAACCGTCATGCGCTTCGTCCCGCCGATCGCCGGACTGGCGCTCGGCCCGACGATGTTCGACGCCGACGACTCGGCACGCGGACGTCCGATGGGCGCGATCATCGCGTCCCTCCGCGCGCTCGGCGTGGACGTCAACGACGACGGCCGCGGCTCCCTCCCCTTCACCGTGCACGGCACCGGCCGCGTCGCCGGCGGAGCGATCGAGGTGGATGCGTCCAGCTCCAGCCAGTTCGTCAGCGCCCTGCTGCTCTCGGCCAGCCGCTTCGAGAAGGGCCTCGACCTCACGCACTCCGGCGAACGCCTGCCGAGCCTCCCGCACATCGAGATGACCATCGCGGCACTGGCGGAGCGCGGCGTGACCGTCGGGTCACCCGAGGTCGGGCGCTGGGTCGTCGCCCCCGGCACGGTCGAGGCCCGCGACGTGGACATCGAGCCCGACCTCTCCAACGCGGCGCCGTTCCTCGCCGCCGCGGTGGTGACCGGCGGCACCGTCACGATCACCGGCTGGCCGGCGTCGACCACGCAGGTGGGCGCCGACCTCGCCGACCTGCTCCCCCTCTTCGGCGCGACCGTGACCCGCGAGGGCGACCGGCTCACCGTCGCCGGCCCCGAGCGCCCGAACGGCGTCACCCTCGACCTGACGACCGGCGGCGAGCTCGCCCCGGCCCTCGTCGCCATCGCCGCACTGGCCGACGGCCCGAGCGAGATCACCGGGATCGGGCACATCCGCCACCATGAGACGGACCGCCTCGCTGCGCTTGCGGCCGAGATCAACGGCCTCGGCGGCGCGGTGACGGAGCTCGAGGACGGCCTGCGCATCGAGCCGCGCCCGCTGCACGGAGGCGTCTGGCGCAGCTACGAGGACCACCGGATGGCGACCGCCGGCGCGATCGTCGGCCTCGTCGTCGAGGGCGTCGAGATCGAGAACGTCGCCACCACCGCGAAGACCCTGCCGCAGTTCACGCAGCTGTGGGCCCGGATGCTCGGGGGCGGCCTGTAGATGTCGTGGTGGTCGGATGACGAGGACGAGGACGACGAGGAGCTCGACCTCTACGACGAGTCAAGCGTCCGCAGCCGGCCGAACCCCAAGGGCAACCGCCCGCGGACGAAGACCCGGCCGGAGCACACGGACGCCCGCATCGCGCGCGTGCTCGGAGTCGACCGCGGGAGGTACACCGTGCTGCTCGACGAGGACACCCCCGAGGAGCGGCAGGTGACGGCCGCCCGGGCGAGCGAGCTGCGCCGCAACCCGATCGTGAACGGCGACCGGGTCGCGGTGGTCGGCGACACCACCGGCGAGGAGGGCACGCTCGCCCGCATCGTCCGCATCGAGCCGCGCACGACCCTGCTGCGGCGCAGCGCCGACGACACGGACGAGGTGGAGCGCGTCATCGTCGCCAACGCCGACCAGATGCTCATCGTCGTGGCGGCCGCCAACCCGGAACCCCGCACCCGTCTGGTCGACCGCTACCTCGTCGCCGCGTACGACGCGGGCATCGAGCCGATGCTGTGCGTCACGAAGACCGACCTGACCGACCCGGGCCCGTTCCTCCAGAACTTCGCCGGCCTCGACCTGCCCGTCTTCACCAGCCGGCAGGACAGCATCCCGGTGCACGACATCGCCGCCGCGCTCGTCGGCCACGATACGGTCGTCGTCGGGCACTCGGGCGTCGGCAAGTCGACCCTGGTGAACGCGCTCGTCCCGGGCGCCCGGCGCGCGACCGGGCACGTCAACGAGGTGACCGGGCGGGGACGGCACACGTCGTCATCCACGGTGTCGCTGCGGGTGGAGGACGGCTCCGGACACCACGGCTGGGTCATCGACACGCCGGGCGTTCGCTCGTTCGGGCTCGGGCACGTGAACACGGACAGCATCCTGAAGGCGTTCACCGACCTGGCCGAGCTGGCAGAGGACTGCCCGCGCGGCTGCACCCACCTGCCGGACGCCCCGGACTGCGCCATCATCGAGGCGGTCGAGGAGGGGCGCCTCGGCGAGGCGGGACGCGCCCGGCTCGACTCCCTGCAGCGGCTGCTGCTGACGTTCGCGCGCTGACCCCCCGGCGACCCGCTTCGCCGGGTTCGCTGCCAGAATGGAGTCATGACGGATGTGCGACTCCAGGCGGGCGAGCAGGCTCCCGCGTTCACGCTGACTGACCAGGACGGCTCGACGGTCTCGCTCGGCGACTTCGCCGGGAAGAACGTGATCGTGTACTTCTACCCGGCCGCGATGACGCCGGGCTGCACGACGGAGGCCTGCGACTTCCGCGACAACCTCAACTCCCTGAAGTCGGCCGGCTACCAGGTGATCGGCATCTCGAAGGACGCCCCGGCCCGCAACAAGCAGTTCCAGGAGCAGGACGGCCTGAACTTCCCGCTGCTGTCGGACGAAGACCTCGCGGTTCACAAGGAGTACGGCGCCTACGGCGAGAAGAAGCTTTACGGCAAGACGGTGGAGGGCGTCATCCGCTCGACTTTCGTGGTCGACCCTGACGGCTCCATCCGCCTGCCGCTCTACAACGTGAAGGCGACCGGGCACGTCGCCTCGCTGCGCAAGAAGCTCAAGATCGACGCGTGACGCTGCCGCTGTCGCTGGGCTAGACGGGCAACCTCGGCACCGAGGCCAGCAGCCGCTGGGTGTACGGGTCGCGCGGCGCACCGAGCACCGCGCGCGTCGCGCCCTGCTCCACGACGCGTCCACCTTGCAGCACGACGGTCTCCGCGCAGAGCGTCGCCACCACACCGAGGTCGTGCGAGACCATGACGACCGTCAGGTCCTCCGTCGCGGCCAGTTCGCCGAGCAGCTCGATGATCTGGATGCGCGTGGTGACATCCAGGGCGCTCACCGGCTCGTCGGCGAGCAGCACGCGCGGCCGTGAGACGATCGCCCGGGCGATGGCGATGCGCTGCCGCTGGCCACCGGAGAACTCGTGCGGGTACCGTCCGGCGGCATCGGCCGGCAGCGCGACCGCCTCCAGCGCGCGGGCGACGCGCTCTCGCGCCTCGGTACCGCTCGCGATCCCGAGCGACGCAAGCGGCTCCCCGACGATCCGCCCGACGCTCTGCCGCGGGTCCAGCGATGAGTACGGGTCCTGGAACACCGGCTGCACCGTCCGCCGGAAGCGGCGCAGCTGCTCCCGATCGCGCGGGTCGAGCGGCGCGCCCTCGAACAGCACCTCCCCGCTCGTCGGCCGAGTGAGCCCGAGCAGCAGCGACAGCGCGGTGGTCTTCCCGGCGCCGGACTCCCCCACCAGCCCGAGACTCCGTCCCGGCTCGACGGCGAACGAGACGCCGTCGAGCGCCGGAGCGGCAGCACGCCTGTAGCGGAACCCGGCATCGCGCAGTTCGAGGATGGCCGTCATCGCACCTCCAGAGCGGCGTCGAGCTCACGGGCGCTGCGGACCAGCTCGGCCGTGTACGGATGGGTCGGCGCGGACAGCAACCGGCCGAGCGAGCCCTCCTCGACCATGCGGCCGCCGCGCAGGACGATCGCGCGCTGCGCCATCCGGGAGACGACAGCGAGGTCGTGGCTGACGAAGAGCAGCGCCATGCCGCGCTCCGCCACCAGCCGCTCCAGCAGTGCGAGGACGTCGGCCTGCACGGTCACGTCGAGCGCGGTGGTCGGCTCGTCGGCGATGAGCAGCCGGGGCCGGCACGCGAGGGCCGCGGCGATCGCGACCCTCTGCCGCTGGCCGCCCGAGATCTCCCATGCGTAGGCGCGCGCGATCCGGTCGGGCTCCGGAAGCCCGACCTCGGCCAGCGCGTCGAGCACCGCGCGCTTCAGCGCGTCGCCGCGCAGCCCCAGGTGCCGGTGGAGCGGCTCGGCGACCTGGCGCCCGAGCCGCATCAGCGGGTCGAGCGCGGTCAGCGGCTCCTGGAACACCGTGGACGCGACCCGGCCGCGCAGCGGCACGAGGTCGCGCTCGCGAGCCC
>JAEWJG010000005.1 GCA_023386675.1 Actinomycetes bacterium | reverse complement strand
CTCGACCCTGCTGGAGCGCGCCGCCGACGAGCTGGGGCTCGTCGAGGACGTGCTCGTCGCCGAGTACGGGCCGGAGGTGCCCGTGCCGCTCGATGTCGCCAGGGATGACGAGGATGCCGATCCCGATGCGGAGCCGCAGACCGTCCCGTTCTCCCGCGAGCAGCAGCAGAAGCGGCTCGCCGGGGCCGAGCGCAAGCTCGCGCAGCTCGGCCGGGTCAACCCGCTCGCGCTGGAGGAGTTCGCGGCCCTGGAGCAGCGGCACAAGTTCCTCACCGAGCAGCTGACCGACCTGACGAACACCCGCAAGGACCTGCTGACGATCATCGAGGACATCGACGAGCGGATGCAGACGATCTTCGAGTCCGCGTTCGCCGACACGGAGGCGGCGTTCACGCGCGTGTTCCCCATCCTCTTCCCGGGCGGTCAGGGCAGCATCAGCCTGACCAACCCGGACGACCTGCTCACCACGGGCATCGAGGTCTCGGTGAAGCCGGCGGGCAAGAAGATCGAGCGTCTCTCGCTGCTCTCCGGCGGCGAGCGCTCGCTGGCGGCGGTCGCGCTGCTCATCGCGATCTTCAAGGCGCGCCCCAGCCCGTTCTACATCATGGACGAGGTGGAGGCTGCGCTCGACGACGCCAACCTCGGTCGCCTGCTCACGATCTTCGAGGACCTCCGCGAGAGCAGCCAGCTCATCGTCATCACCCACCAGAAGCGGACGATGGAGATCGCGGACGCGCTCTACGGCGTGTCGATGCGCCAGGATGGCGTCTCGGCGGTCGTCGGTCAGCGCGTCGCCCAGGAGCAGGCGAGCTAGCGGCGCAGGCGAGCTAGCGGCTCACCACTCGACAGCGCGCAACCGGTCGTCGAGACCGGTGAGACGCGCTTCGGCGCGCTCCTCGCAGGCCGCGGCCAGGGCATCCACGGCCGGGACGCCCGCCTCGCGGAGGTGCCGCGCGAGTAACAGGAGGTCGCGGTGGTCGCCGAGCGCATCCTGCAGCTGCTCGGCGGCGAGGGCGAGCCGCACGGCCGGGCCGCCGAAGTCGTCGGCGACCGCCTGCGCCGCGTAGCGCACACGGCGCGCGCCCTTCCGCGTCGTGTGTCGCGCCTCCAGCGTGTCGCCGTCGCTGCGCCGCACCCGCTTGACAGCCTTCCGCAGCCCCTTCTTCGCGACCTTCCTCGGGTGCTTCGCGCCGGCGTCCGTCAGCGGGGGAGCGGCGGCGAACCGCAGCAGATCGGCGAGCAGCTCTCGGTGTCCGCGGCTGCGGAGGTGCCGCAGCAGATCCTCCAGCGCGCGGTCGTGCTGCTCGCGCGCCGTCGCCGCCATGGCTGCGACCGCATCCACCGCCTCCGGGTCCGTCTCCGCATCGAGCAGGCCTTCCAGGTCTCTGGCGCGCACCTCCAGGTCGCGGACGTCTCCGAGCCGGTGCCCCAGCCGCCTCAGCCGGGCGCGCATCCGATCGACCTCCTGGCGGTCGAACGCCTTCCGGTACACGCCCAGGATGCTGCGCAGCCGACGCACCCGCGTGCGCGCCTGGTGGACGGCATCCTCACCACCCGTCTCGATCGCCACCAGCTGCTCCGCCAGCTCCGCCGAGACCCCCACGAGCGCGTACATGACCACACGGTACATCCGGCCCGGCTAATCTGATCTTCATGGCTGACCGCACCCCCTGGTCTCTGTCGGGCGCCCTCCGCGGGCTGTTCGCCAAGAAGACCATCGACGAGACCACCTGGGACGACCTCGAGACGGCGCTCATCACCGCCGACTTCGGCCCGGACGTCACCGAGGCGGTCGTCGACGACCTGCGCGCGAAGGTGGAGAGGTACCACACCACCGACCCGGCCGACCTGCAGCGGATGCTGCGGGAGACGCTCGAGGAGCGCCTCTCGAGGTTCGACACCACGCTCAAGCTGAGCGACCGTCCGGCGATCGTGCTCGTCGTGGGCGTGAACGGAGTGGGCAAGACCACGACGATCGGCAAGTTCGCCAAGTTCCTGCGCACCTACGAGCGCTCGGTTGTCGTCGGCGCGGCGGATACCTTCCGCGCAGCGGCCGTCGAGCAGCTGGCGACCTGGGCCGAGCGTGCGGGCGCCGAGATCGTCCGCCCGCAGCAGCAGGGCCAGGACCCGGCCTCCGTCGCGTTCCAGACCGTCGAGAAGGCCAAGCGCGACGGCACCGAGATCGTCATCATCGACACGGCCGGCCGTCTGCAGACCAAGGGCGGCCTGATGGACGAGCTGTCCAAGATCAGGCGCGTGGTCGAGAAGCAGTCGCCGATCGCCGAGGTCCTGCTCGTGCTCGACGCGACGACCGGCCAGAACGGGCTCGCGCAGGCGGAGGCGTTCCTGGAGCACGCCGGGGTCACCGGACTCGTGCTGACGAAGCTCGACGGCTCGGCCAAGGGCGGCTTCGTGCTCGCCGTGCAGGAGCGCACGGGCATCCCGATCAAGCTGGTCGGCCAGGGCGAGGGGATCAACGACCTGACCGGTTTCACCCCGCACGTCTTCGCCCAGCAGCTGGTGGGATAGGGTCGCGCCATGGCGATCGAGCACGATTTCTTCGGCCTCATCGACGAGACGGCGAGCGGAGGGCTGGCCTGGGACGACACCGTGGAGCTGGGCGACCAGACCGTCGACGTCGAGCTCCTGGCCGACGACGAGAGCCGCGTGCCGGAGTTCGCCCTGGACTCGGCAGCTGCGCTCATCCAGGCGCTGGAGGGTTTCGACGCCCGCGCCAGGGATGCGCTGGTCGCCGAGCTGAGCTCGCGGCAGTCCGCGACGACCAGCTACGTCGACGAGCACGTCGACAAGCTGGGTGAGGACCTCCTCGACCTGCTGGTCTACAACTCGGGCGACATCGCCATCGACGTGCTGCGTTCGCTGCAGCTGCTGACCGTCGTGATCCAGGCCGACCGCGCCGACGAGGACGAGGTCTTCGCGACCTTCGACTACTCCATCGCCCCCGACGAGACGGACGCGGTGTTGACCGTGTCGTTCGACGTGCGCGGCGACGTGGTCAACGTCGAGACGCAGTCCTGACGCTCGGACGTCGACGCGCCCGCGGCCCGCGGGCCCCCCCCCCG
>JAEWJG010000386.1 GCA_023386675.1 Actinomycetes bacterium | reverse complement strand
GCCGCTCGCACTGCCGCTGGCGCTCGCCGCCGTGTCCGCGCTGCTCCCGCCGATCGCCCTGGTGCTCGCGGCCGCCCCGCTCGATCCCGCTGTGCGGAGGTCGCGCCGCCGCCCCCGCTGGGCCTGGGTCGCGGAGGTCGTCGCCATCGGACTCGCGGCTCTCAGCGTCGTCCTGGTGTCGCGCCGCGGCCTATCCTCGACCGGCGCCGGACTGGCGGTGGACCCGCTCGCCGCGCTGACCCCGGTGCTGGTGGCCGTCGCCGCCTGCGTCGTCGTGGTGCGGCTCACCCGCCTGCCGCTCGACGGGCTGGCGCGCGCTCTGCACCGCGGCCGGGGACCCGTCGCCTTCGTCGGAGCGTCAGGGACGCGGGGCGCGGGCTCCGGGGTGCTCTGGCCCGTCTTCACCCTGGTCGCCGGCGTCAGCATCGCGCTGTTCTCTGTCAGCATGCTGGCGACGGCCACCGCGGGGCTCGCCGAGGGCGCGCGCATCCGGGTCGGCTCCGATCTCTCGCTCACCGCCGCGACGACCCTCAGCGACGCCCAGGTGGATGCGGTGAAGCGCCTCGGCGGCGTCGAGCGCACGGCGACGGTGGACTGGGCGGGAGGCGTCCGCCTCTACGCGGGCGGCGTGACCTCCGACGTCTCCGGGTACCTGGCCGACCCGCGTGAACTCGACGCCGTGCAGTCCGGCCTGCCTGCCGACGCGCGGCTCTCGACCGCCCTCACCGGCGGCATTCCGGGGCGGACGGGCGCCGCGCTCGGCGGCTGGTCGAGCCGGCTGCCCATCACCAGCGCCCTCATCGTCACCGGAGGCACGAACGTCCACCTCGCCGTGACGGAGCTCGACCACCTGCCCGGCGTGTACGTGCGCGACGGCGAGTGGGTCTTCCTCGACCGCACCGTCCTGCCCGCGTCGAGCGGGGTGACCGGCCAGCCGCAGACCGTCCTGGTGAAGCTAGCGCCGGGCGCCGACGCCGGACGCGTCCACGCCGCGCTGGCGAAGATCGGCGGGCCGGGGGCGCTGGTCGGGGACGCGATCGCCGAGCGCGACGGCCTCCGCGCCGCGCCGCTCGTCTCCGGCACCGAGCAGGTCGCACTGCTGTCGATCGCCCTCACCGTGCTGCTGTGCATCTCCGCGCTGCTGCTGACGCTCGTGCTCAACACCTCGGCACGCATCCGCCTGGTCGCGACACTGCGGACCATCGGCTACAGCTCGCGGCAGACCGCCGGGGTGCTCGCATGGGAGCTCGGGCCGGTGCTCGTGATCGGCCTGGCCGCCGGGGCGGTGGTCGGGATGCTCCTGCCCGCCGTCGTGCTCGACCAGCTCGACCTGCGCGGCTTCACGGGCAGCCCCGTCCAGCCGCCGGTGGTGCAGGATCCGCTGCTCGTCGCGCTCGCGCTCGCCGGCTTCGCCGTCGTCGCGGCCGTTGCGACCGTCGTCGTCCTCGCGGGCGCACGCCGCCGGTCACCCGCGACCGTCCTGAGGAACGCTGGAGGAGAATGACCACCGTGACCCCCGACCGCGTCGACTCGGCCGCCCGCCCCGACTCGGCCATCCGCTGCTCCGACCTGGTCCGCATCTTCACGGCCGACGGCGTCGAGGTCCAGGCGCTCCAGGGCCTCACCCTGCGCGTCGACACCGGCGAGCTGGTCGCCATCGTCGGCGCCTCCGGCTCGGGCAAGTCGACGCTGCTCGGCATCCTGTCGGGGCTCGACAAGCCGACCGCCGGAAGCGTGACCGTCGCCGGACGCGACCTGCTCGCGCTCAGCGCCAGGGAGCGCGTCGACTACCGGCGCCGTACCGTCGGCTTCGTCTGGCAGCAGACCTCGCGCAACCTGCTCGGCTACCTCACCGCCCGCGAGAACCTGGCGCTGGCGATGTCCATCGCCCGCACGCCGGATCGCGAGCGCCGCGCGAGCGCCCTGCTCGACCTCCTGGAGGTGTCGCACTGCGCCGCCCGGCGGCCCACCGAGATGTCCGGCGGCGAGCAGCAGCGCGTCGCAATCGCGGTCGGCCTCGCCAACGAGCCCGCCGTGCTGCTCGCCGATGAGCCGACGGGCGAGCTCGACGAGGCCACGAGCGCCGAAGTGCTGGAGGCGATGCGCGGCGTGAACCGCGAGCTCGGCGTCACGACGCTCATCGTCACGCACGACCCGACCGTCTCCGATCACGTCGCCAGGACGGTCCAGATCCGGGACGGCCGCACCGCGACCGAGGTGCTGCGCCGCACCGGGGTGAACGAGCACGGCGACGAGCACACGGTGGCGGAGGAGTTCGCGGTGCTCGACCGCGTCGGACGCCTGCAGCTGCCGCAGGAGTACCTGACGACGCTCGGGATGCGGGACCGCGTCCGCCTGGCGCTGGAGCAGGACCACGTCGGCGTCTGGCCGCACGCCGACGGAGCAGGGGAGGACGACGATGACCGATCGTGACGACCGCGAGCCGCTGCTCGCCGCCGAGGGCGTCTCCCGCCGCTTCGAGACAGCCGCCGGGACCGTGACGGCGCTCGTCGACGCGAGCGTCGTCGTGCATCCCGGCGAGCTCGTCGTGGTCAAGGGACCCTCCGGCTCAGGGAAGACCACGCTGCTCAACGTGCTCAGCGGGCTCGACCGGCCGAGCGGCGGCACGGTCCGCCTCGACGGCGTGGAGCTGACCACCGCGTCCGAGGCGCAGCTGGTGGAACTGCGGCGCCGCAGCACGGGTTTCGTCTTCCAGTCGTTCGGCCTCGTCCCGGTGCTCTCCGCGGCCGAGAACGTCGAGCTGCCGCTCCGCCTGCTCGGCGTCGCAGCCGACGAGAGGGACGCGCGCGTCGCAGCCCTGCTCGACAGCGTCGGGCTCGCGCAGCACGCGCGGCAGCGCCCGACCGAGCTGTCCGGAGGTCAGCAGCAGCGCGTCGGCATCGCCCGGGCGCTCGCGGCGGACCCGCGCATCCTGTTCGCCGACGAGCCCACCGGTCAGCTGGACAGCATGACCGGGCGCGCCGTGATGGACCTGCTGGTCGACCTGGTCCACGGCCAGGGGATCGCCGCGCTGGTGACCACGCATGACCCGCTGCTCATGGCGCGCGCCGACCGCGTCCTGGAGTTGCACGACGGACGTCTCGGCGGCGAGGCTCGGCGACGCGGCCGGCATGCGCTGGAGCCCGATGCCGCGGTGGCCGTCAGCGGCTAGCATCGCGGCAGGGACACAGGGAAGGGGACACGACATGCGCCACGAACGACGGGAACGCGCCGCGGCGGCCGCGGCAGAGGCCGAGGCGGAGCAGGCGATCGCCGCCACCGAGACCGACGACTCGTCGGTGGATGCGGACGAGTCGCTCGAGGAGGACGAGGAGCGCCCCTGACGGCCCACCCCGAACACAGCGTCGGGGGGCCGGGGGCGAGCGGATGCCGTCGTTCGCGCATGAAGGCGGCATCCGCCCGCTCCCGGCGCCCCGTCGCCGGAGGCCGGGACCCGGTCAGCCGATGAGAGCGGCGTCCGCGGTGTGGGCGCGGAGCGACGTCGCCAGCATCTCCATGCCCGTCCCAGGGGCGAGCGGCGCGCGGTAGCGGCCGCGCTCCATCCGCACGGGCGTCACGAAGTGCTCGTGCAGGTGCGCGGTGTACTCGATCATCCGGTCCTCCTGGCTGCCGGAGACGGCCACGTAATCGAACATGGAGAAGTGCTGCACGGCCTCGCACAGCCCCACCCCACCGGCGTGCGGGCAGACCGGGACGCCGAACTTGGCGGCGAGCAGCAGGATGGCCACGTTCTCGTTCACGCCGGCGACCCGGGTGGAGTCGATCTGGACGATCGCGGCCGCCTCGGCCTGCAGCAGCTGCTTGAACAGCACGCGGCTCATCCCGTGCTCGCCGGTCGCGATCGGCACCGGGGCCACCGCGCGGGCGATGGCGGCGTGGGCGAGCACGTCGTCCGGACTCGTCGGCTCCTCGACCCAGGCGAGGTCGAAGGGCTGGAGGGCGCGGATCCACTCGATCGCCTGGTCGCGGTCCCAGCGCTGGTTGGCGTCGATGGCGATGCGGATGCCGGGCCCGACCTCGTCGCGCGCGATGCCGAGCCGGCGGATGTCGTCCTCCAGCCGATCGCCGACCTTCAGCTTGATCTGCGCGAAGCCCTCGTCGACGGCCTCGCGGGCGAGCCGTCTCAGCTTGTCGTCGGAGTAGCCCAGCCAGCCCGGAGTCGTCGTGTAACCGGGGTACCCGGTGGCCAGGAGCTCGGCCTCTCGTGCCGCCCGCCCGGGCTCGGCGGCCCGGAGCAGGTCCAGCGCCTCCTGGGGCGTCAGCGCGTCCGTGAGGTAGCGGAAGTCGACGAGGCCGACCAGCTCCTCAGGCGTCATGCGCGACAGGAGCTGCCAGAGGGGGAGGCCCGCGCGCTTGGCCTTGAGGTCCCAGAACGCGTTCACGACCGCGCCGATCGCCATGTGCATGACGCCCTTCTCGGGGCCGAGCCAGCGCAGCTGGGAGTCGTGCACGAACTCGCGCCAGAAGCCCCCGAGGTCGTCCAGCACCGCCTCGACGTCCCGGCCGACGACGCGGTGCGCGACGGCCTCGATGGCGGCAACCTGGACGTCGTTGCCGCGGCCGATGGTGAAGACGAACGCATGGCCCTCGTGGCCGTCGCCGGCGTCGGTGGTGACGCGCAGGTACGCCGCCGAGTAGTCCGGGTCCGGGTTCATGGCGTCGGAGCCGTCGAGCATCGCCGACGTCTCGAATCGCACGTCCAGTGTCTCGAAGCCGGTGACGATGCTCACTCCGTTGTCCTTCCGTTCGGCTAACCAATATCCTATTGGATATAGCACGAAGTTTGGCATAAAAAAGCCCGGCCGGCGCACTGCCGACCGGGCCGGGCGTTCGTCAGCCGGCCTTCTCGGCCTTCTCCAGGCTCGCCGAGATCCGCGCGTACGACTTGGTGATGTGGTCGAGCATCGCCTTCTCGGCCGAGGCCGGCTTGCCGCTGCGCAGCGCCTCCAGCACCGCCTCGTGCTCGCCGGACGTCTCATCCACCACGCCGTGCGTGAAGTAGATGCGGTACTGGTGCATGTGCGAGCGCAACCGCCCGATCGCGTCGGCGAGCAGCGTGTTGCCCGAGTGCTCGGCGATCAGCCGGTGGAACTCCGCATCCTGGTTCGCGAAGTCCTTGTAGTCCTTGAAGCGGTCGTCGCCGGTCTGCGACGC
>JAEWJG010000291.1 GCA_023386675.1 Actinomycetes bacterium | reverse complement strand
AGACGGGAGAACCGACCATGCCTCAGTACGCGATCTTCATCTACGCCGATCCGACGACCGAGCACGACGACGCCGAACTCGCCGAGCACGAGAAGCACTCCGAGGACCTGATCCAGGCCGGGGCGCTGTCCGCCGCCTACGCGCTGAGCGAGCCGGCGGCCGCCACCGCGATCCGCGGCAGCGGCGAGACCGACGGGCCGTACACCGAGACCAAGGAGTTAATCGCCGGCATCGGCATCATCCAGGCGGAGAACCTGGATGCGGCCCTCGCCCTCGCCCGGCAGCATCCGGCCACCCGGCATGGCGCCGGTGTCGAGGTCCGCGAGATCGTCGGCGCCTACACCCGGGCCGACGGCGGGAGCGGCGAGGGCGTCACGGCGGTCACTGCAGGATGAACTGCTTCGTCTCCGAGCTCTTGATGCCCGAGACGCTGGTCTCCAGGTGGTACGACGCGCCCGCCGCGGGCACCTGCGGGCGGGCGGCCTGACAGGTCGACGGGTCCGACCGCGTCCGATCCCAGGTGATCGGGGCCTGGGACGAGATGGTCTTGCCGGGCTGCAGGAGCACCTCCGCATCCACCTTGTCGCTCTGGCAGTCCGTCGACTTCCAGTACACCTCTGAGCCGCTGGTGATCGTGAAGACCTGCTGGGCGGTGCCCGCGTCGATCGTGCACGAGGCCGTGCCGGTGTTCGTCAAGGCGACGGACAGCTGCGGCAGCTCCCCGGCGGCGTACTGATCCTTGTCGGTGACGGCCGCGACGCGCACATCCGCGGGCTTGCACGGCTGCCCCTGTGCCGACGCGCTGCTGGTCGGGATGCTCGTCGCCCCGGCTGCCGGCGTGTTCGTGGCGGCGGGGACAGGCTGCTTCTTCGCGGGCTCGCCGCCTGCGGCGCCGGGCCGCACCACGATGAGGACGACGACGACGACCACGGCGATGACGCCGAGGAGGACGATCAACCGGCGACGCCAGTAGACGTTGCTCGGCTGGGGGCCGACCGGGTGCTTGAACGTCGACATGCCCGCATGATAGCCAGCGTGCGACCAGCCGCCGGACAGGCGCGCCCGGCGGTCGGTCACCCTTCAGAGACGCTTGAGCATGCGCGTGTTGCCCAGGGTGTTGGGCTTCACGCGCGCCAGGTCGAGGAACTCCGCGACGCCCTCGTCGTGCGAGCGGACGAGCTCGGCGTACAGCTGCGGGTCCACGGTCTCGGCGCCCATGTCCTCGAACCCGTTCCGGGCGAAGAACCCGACCTCGAAGGTGAGGCAGAACAGCCGGCTGAGCCCGAGGTCGCGTGCGTCCGACTCCAGCCGTCCGAGCAGGGCGCGGCCGACTCCACGACCCAGCCATTCGTCCTCCACGGCGAGCGTGCGCACCTCGCCGAGGTCGCTCCACATCACGTGCAGGGCGCCGCAGCCGATCAGCCGGCCGTCCGCATCCTCGGCGACCCGGAACTCCTGCACGGCCTCGTAGAACGTCACCGTCTCTTTGCCGAGCAGGATGCGTCGCTGCACCAGCGGCTCCACGAGCTCCTGGATGCGCTGCACGTCCCCCGTGCGCGCGGGCCGGATGGTGAAGGCTGGTCCGCTGTCGGTCACCATCCCAGCCTACCGAGTGGGCGGAGTCCCCCTCCGCCCACCGGCGCTCACGGCTGGACGATGGGGAACCACAGCGGGAAGGCGTCGAGCATCCCGAAGATCCGACCGACCGCGGCGGAGTCGCCGGAGAGCTCGATGTCGCCGGAGGCCGTGGCTTCGTCGAGCGACGCGCCGCCGAAGAGGGCAGCGGCGAGCGCGGGCTTCGTCGACCGGGCTCGGGCCGAGACGCCGTCCAGCGAGGCACCGCGCGTGTAGACGAGCACGCCGTTGCGCAGTTCGAGCAGGAAGTCGGCCGGACCGCCCTCGGCGTCGGTGATCGTCCAGCCGATCGACGATTCCGCGCCCGCCGCTTGGGTGGCGTCGAGCTTGATCCCGGCGAAGTCCAGGATCATCTCCGGTGTCATCGCCGCGAACACATCTGCCGTGGCGAGTTGGATGTCGCCGAGGTCTCGCACCCCGTTGCGCAGTTCCAGGGCACCCATCAGGTACTCGTTGCGCCAGGTCGGGTTCTCGCACTGGTACCCGAGCTGCTCGAACGCGTCCGCCTGCAGGAGCGCGGCGTCGCGGTTGCCCGGGTCGGCGAACACGACGTGCGTCAGCACCTCGGCCACCCAGCGGTAGTCGCCGTCGTCGTAGGACCTCCGCGCCTTCTCGACCACGGCATCGGCTCCGCCCATGAACTCGACGTAGCGCGGACCGACCTCGGTGGGCGGCAGCTGGTTCAGGTGCGCGGGATGCGAGTCGTACCACCCGAGGTAACGCTGGTAGACCGCCTTCGCGTTGTGGCTGAGCGACCCGTAGTAGCCGTGGCTGTACCACTCCTTCTCGAGGCCCTCCGGAAGCCGCAGCTGCTCCGCGATCTCGGTCATCGTCAGGCCGCGGTTGGCGAGGCGGAGCGTCTCGTCGTGGATGAACTTGTACAGGTCGCGCTGATTCTCCAAGTAGTCGCGGATGTCGGCCGTGCCCCACCGCGGCCACCCGTGCTGGCCGACGAGCACATCCGAGTCGTCGCCGAACAGCCGGATGGTCTCGTTGAGCACCTTCCACCAGGTCGCGGCATCCCGCACCTGCGCCCCTCGCAGCGTGTAGAGGTTGTGCATGAGGTGGTTGGCGTCCTCCGCCACGCACAGCAGGCGCTGCGCCGGGAAGTGGATGAGCATCTCGGCCGGGGCCTCGGTGCCCGGGGCCATCTGGAACGCCATCTCCACGCCGTCGACGGTGCGCGTCTCACCCGTCTGCTTCACGAGGTCGGTCGGCGGGACGAGGGTGGCGCTGCCTCCGCTCGCAACGGCGTTCGCGAGTCCCGCGTCCACCTGCCCGCGGGGCCCCGGTGGGAGCAGCGGGCCGTACATGTAGAGTGCGCGGCGCGTCATCGCCGTGCCGGCGTAGACGTTCTCGGCGGCCGCCTCGTAGAGGAAACCGTCCGGGGCGATGATGGGGAACGGCCCGCCGTGGGCGTCCTCCAGGATCGACCGCGAGCCGCTGAAGTGGTCGACGTGGCTGTGCGTGTAGATGAGGCCGGTCACCGGACGGTCGCCGCGGTGCCGGCGGTACAGTGCCAGAGCAGCCCGGGCGGTCTCGGCGAAGCTCAACGGGTCGATCACGATGATGCCGGTGTCGCCCTCCACGATCGTGATGTTGGCGAGGTCCATGCCGCGGAGCTGGTACACACCGGGCACGACCTCGAAGAGGCCGTGATGATTGTTCGCGCGGGCGTGCCTCCACAGGCTGGGATGCACGGTGTCCGGCGGCTCCTCCGACTCCGACACGAAGTCGTGCGCGCGGAGGTCGACGATGGGGCGGCCGTCCCTGTGCACGACCGGGTCCTCGGGGGCGCCGATGAAACCCCGCGCCGCGTCGTCGAAGTCCCGGGTGTCGTGCAGGGGCAGCGTCTCCCGTGCCGCCCGGTTCGCCGCCCGCGTGTGCTCGGTCGCATCCTTCGGCGCCGTCTCGTCCGCATCCGACATCGCTCGTCCCCTCCGCCGCGACCGGTGCCGCGTACTCGGCGTCAGGCTAAGGGCGCCCGGCCGTCGCGGGAAGACGGGAAAACGCCGAACGGCCGGCACCCTCGGAGGG
>JAEWJG010000272.1 GCA_023386675.1 Actinomycetes bacterium | reverse complement strand
CACGCGGCCTGCGCGGGGGTGAGGGCGCCCGCCGCTCCCCCGGCGTCCGGCGCGACCGGTCCGCCGCGCCAGGCGTGGCAGATCGCGATCGCCAGCGCATCCGCCGCGTCGGCCGGCTTCGGAGCCTCGTCGAGCCCCAGGATGCGCGCGACCATCGTCTGCACCTGCTTCTTGTCGGCCGAGCCGTACCCGGTGATCGCCGCCTTGACCTCGCTCGGCGTGTGCAGGCCGACCGGAAGACCGCGCTTGGCGGCCGAGTGGAGCGCGACGCCGCTGACCTGCGCCGTCCCCATGACCGTCCGGAGGTTGTGCTGCGCGAAGACGCGCTCGATCGCGACGACAGCCGGGCCATGCTCGTCGAGCAGTCGCTCGATGCCGGTGCCGACCGCGAGCAGGCGCTCCTCGAGCGCCATGCCGGGCGGCGTCCGGATGACGGTCACGTCGACCAGGGTCGCGCGGCGGTCGGGACGCACATCCACGATCCCGACGCCGCAGCGCGTCAGACCCGGGTCGATGCCGAGCACCCGGATCGTCATGGCCGCCGCCTACTCGTCGTCGTCGTCGAGCTGCGCCTGCACCTCGGCGCTGATGTCGAGGTTGGTGTAGACGTTCTGAACGTCGTCCGAGTCCTCGAGCGCGTCGATCAGGCGGAACACCTTGCGGGCGACCTCGGCGTCGGCCTCGACGTTGACCGTTGCGACGAACTCCGCGTCGGCCGAGTCGTAGTCGATGCCGGCGTCCTGGAGCGCGGTGCGGGCGGCGACCAGGTCGGACGCCTCCGTCAGCACCTCGAAGCTCTCGCCGCGGTCGGTGACCTCCTCGGCGCCGGCGTCGAGCACAGCGGTGAGGACCGTGTCCTCATCCACGCCGTCGGCGTGCGGCACCACGATGACGCCCTTGCGGTGGAAGTTGTACGCGACGCTGCCCGGGTCGGCCATGGTGCCGCCGTTGCGGGTCATCGCCGTGCGCACCTCGGCGGCCGCGCGGTTCTTGTTCTCGGTGAGGCACTCGATCAGCAGGGCGACGCCGCCCGGGCCGTAGCCCTCGTACATGATCGTCGTGTAGTCGATCGACTCGCCGGTCAGGCCGGCGCCGCGCTTGATGGCGCGGTCGATGTTGTCGTTCGGGACGGAAGTCTTCTTGGCCTTCTGCACCGCATCCACGAGCGTCGGGTTGCCGGACAGGTCGGCGCCGCCGGTCTTCGCCGCGACCTCGATGTTCTTGATGAGCTTGGCGAAGGACTTCGCGCGGCGGGCGTCGATCACCGCCTTCTTGTGCTTGGTCGTTGCCCACTTGGAATGCCCGGACACTGGTGCTCCCTCGTCTTACAGCTGAAAACTCGTCCATTGTACGCGAGCGGCGTCGCGGACTTTGGACAGGAAGTACTCGTGGAAGCGCGTGTCCCCCGTGATCTCGGGGTGGAACGACGTCCCGAGCAGGTTGCCCTGCTCCACGGCGACCACGCGGCCGTCCGCGACCTGCGCGAGCGCCGTCGCGGCGGGCCCGACCTTCTCCACGATGGGCGCGCGGATGAACACGGCGTGCATCGGCTCCTCGCCCACCGCAGGGATGTCGAGGTCGGTCTCGAACGAGTCCACCTGCGAGCCGAACGCGTTGCGCCGCACCGACACATCCAGTCCGCCGAGCGTCTGCTGGCCGGCGATCCCGTCCAGGATACGGTCGGCGAGCATGATGAGGCCGGCGCAGGTGCCGTAGACCGGCAGGCCGCCCGCGATCGCCTCGCGCAGCGGTCCGGCCAGGCCGAAGGTGCGCGACAGCTTGTCCATCACGCTCGACTCGCCGCCCGGGATGACCAGGCCGCCGATCTCGTCCAGTTCGGCGGCCCGGCGCACCGGGACCGCGTCGGCGCCGAGCCCGCGCAGCACCGCGAGGTGCTCGCGGAAATCGCCCTGCAGGGCGAGGACGCCGACGCGCTGTGCCTGCTTCCCGTTCAGCACTTACCAGCCACGCTCGGCCAGGCGGTGCGGCGCGGCGAGGTCGGACACGTTGATGCCGACCATGGCCTCGCCGAGGCCGCGGGAGACCTCCGCGATGACCGACGGGTCGTCGTAGAAGGTCGTCGCCTTGACGATCGCGGCCGCACGCTGCTCCGGGTTGCCCGACTTGAAGATGCCGGAGCCGACGAACACGCCGTCCGCGCCGAGCTGCATCATCATCGCTGCGTCGGCCGGGGTGGCGACTCCGCCCGCGGTGAACAGCACGACCGGGAGCTTCCCGGTGTCGGCGATCTCGCGCACCAGCTCGTAGGGCGCCTGCAGCTCCTTGGCCGCGACGTAGAGCTCGTCCTTGGTCATGGACTTCAGCGCGTTGATCTCCGAGGTGATCTTGCGGATGTGCTTGGTCGCCTCCGACACGTCGCCCGTGCCGGCCTCGCCCTTGGAGCGGATCATGGCCGCTCCCTCGTTGATGCGGCGCAGCGCCTCGCCCAGGTTGGTCGCGCCGCAGACGAAGGGCACGGTGAACTGCCACTTGTCGATGTGGTTGACGTAGTCGGCGGGCGACAGCACCTCGGACTCGTCGATGTAGTCCACATCCAGCGCCTGCAGCACCTGGGCCTCGACGAAGTGGCCGATGCGGGCCTTCGCCATGACCGGGATGGAAACCTCGGCGATGATGGCCTCGATCAGGTCGGGGTCGCTCATGCGGGCGACGCCGCCCTGGGCGCGGATGTCGGCAGGGACGCGCTCCAGCGCCATGACGGCGACGGCGCCGGCGTCCTCGGCGATGCGCGCCTGCTCCGGGGTGACGACGTCCATGATGACGCCGCCCTTCAGCATCTCGGCGAGGCCGCGCTTGACCCGGCTCGATCCGATGGTGCTCTGCTCGCTGTCCGTCATGGTCGCCCTCTCGTGCGGTACGCGCAGCATCGTGCGGTACGAAATCTGTTTTGGCCTATGCCGAAGATAGCACTGTCGGCGCGACTGGCTAGACTCATCCCGTCGGGAGGGACATGGACCAGCAGACCATCACCGGCGCCACGGCGTCGGAGATCGCGGCGAGCGTTCGCGCGCTGCACGAGCGCGGGGCGCTCCGGACCGGGGACGCGCTGCCTCCCGTCCGCGAGCTCGCCGCGCAGCTCGGCGTCAACCGCAACACCGCCGTCGCGGCCTAC
>JAEWJG010000267.1 GCA_023386675.1 Actinomycetes bacterium | reverse complement strand
TCGAGTCGCTCATCCCGGATGTGGATGCGCTCCTCGACTCCGCGCTCGCCTCCCGTGAGCAGGCCCGCGGCCAGCAGAACGGCCAGAACGAGCAGGGCCAGGGCGGCGGACGCCGTCGTCGCGGCCGCGGCCAGAACGGCGAGCAGGGCCAGGGCGGCCAGGAGCAGCAGAACGGCCAGCAGGGCCAGGATGCCGCGCCGCAGGGCGACCAGCCGCAGACCGACCAGCAGGGCGACCAGGCCGAGGGCCAGAACGAGCAGCAGGGCTCCGGCCGCAACCGCCGCAACCGCAACCGCAACAAGAACAACCAGCAGCAGAACGAGCAGGGCCAGCAGAACCAGCAGGGCCAGCCGAAGGACCTGCAGCAGGGCGGCCAGGGCCAGCAGAACCGCGGCCAGAACGCCCAGAACCAGCAGAGCGACCCCGAGGGCGAGCGCGGCGGCCGCTACCGCGACCGCAACCGCAAGCGCCGCGGAGGCGTCGCGGGCGACGAGTTCGAGCCGGAGCTGACCGAAGACGACGTCCTCATCCCCGTCGCGGGCATCCTCGACGTGCTCGACAACTACGCGTTCGTCCGCACGACCGGCTACCTGCCGGGCGCGAGCGACGTGTACGTGTCGCTGGGCCAGGTCAAGAAGTACAACCTGCGCAAGGGCGACGCCGTCGTCGGCGCCATCCGCCAGCCGCGCGAGGGCGAGAACAATAGCCGCCAGAAGTACAACGCGCTGGTCAAGGTCGACTCCATCAACGGGCAGAGCCCGGAGGAGGCCGCGAACCGCGTCGAGTTCGGCAAGCTGACCCCGCTCTACCCGCAGGAGCGCCTGCGCCTCGAGACCGAGCCGACCAAGGTGACCCAGCGGATCATCGACCTGGTCGCCCCGATCGGCAAGGGCCAGCGCGGTCTCATCGTCGCGCCGCCGAAGGCCGGCAAGACCATCGTGATGCAGCAGATCGCCAACGCGATCACCGCCAACAACCCCGAGGTCCACCTCATGGTGGTGCTGGTGGACGAGCGTCCCGAAGAGGTCACCGACATGCAGCGCACGGTGAAGGGCGAGGTCATCGCCTCGACCTTCGACCGCCCCGCCGAGGACCACACCACGGTCGCCGAGCTCGCCATCGAGCGTGCGAAGCGCCTCGTGGAGCTGGGCCACGACGTGGTCGTGCTGCTCGACTCCATCACCCGTCTGGGCCGCGCGTACAACCTGACCGCTCCGGCGTCGGGCCGCATCCTCTCCGGTGGTGTGGACGCGTCGGCGCTCTACCCGCCGAAGCGCTTCTTCGGCGCCGCGCGCAACATCGAGCACGGCGGCTCGCTGACCATCCTCGCGTCGGCGCTCGTCGAGACCGGCTCCAAGATGGACGAGGTCATCTTCGAGGAGTTCAAGGGCACCGGCAACATGGAGCTCCGCCTGTCGCGCCAGCTGGCCGACAAGCGCATCTTCCCGGCCGTCGACGTCAACGCCTCCGGCACCCGCCGCGAGGAGATGCTGATGGGCCAGGACGAGGTCAAGATCACCTGGAAGCTGCGCCGGGCCCTCGCCGGGCTCGACCAGCAGCAGGCGCTCGAGATCGTCCTCGGCCGCCTCAAGGAGACCTCGAGCAACGTCGAGTTCCTGATGCAGGTGCAGAAGTCGATGCCGGCGCCGACGAACGGCCACGGCAACGCGCACTCGCACGGCCACGAGAACGACCACCGCTAGCGCGGCTCAGCGCCCGTCCACCCTGCGTCACGCGGGGCGGGCGGGCGCTTCGTCGTTCCCGGCATCCTGACCCCAGAAAGAAGACCCATGTTCGAATCGGTGAACACCCTCATCGCCGAGCACGACGACCTGCAGCGCCAGCTGTCCGACCCCGACCTGCACAGCGACCCCGTGCGGTCGAAGAAGGTCAACCGGCGGTACGCCGAGCTGTCGCGCATCGTCGCCTCGTACAACGAGTGGAAGCAGCTCTCCGACGACCTGGAGGCCGCTCGCGAGCTCGCCGCCGAGGACGCGGCCTTCGCGGAGGAGATCCCCGGGCTGGAGGAGAGCCTCGCCGACTCGGCCGAGAAGCTGCGCCGCCTGCTCATCCCGCGCGACCCGAACGACAGCCGTGACGTCATCATGGAGATCAAGATGGGCGAGGGCGGCGCCGAGTCGGCGCTGTTCGCCGGCGACCTGCTGCGCATGTATCTGCATTACGCCGACTCGCGCCGCTGGAAGGCCGAGATCATCGAGCAGACCTCCAGCGACCTGGGCGGCATCAAGGATGTGCAGGTCGCCTTCAAGGGCACCTCCAGCGATCCCGCCGAGGGGGTCTGGGCGCACCTCAAGTACGAGGGCGGCGTGCACCGCGTGCAGCGCGTGCCCGCCACGGAGTCGCAGGGCCGCATCCACACCTCCGCCGCCGGCGTGCTGGTGTTCCCGGAGGTGGACGAGCCGGAGGAGGTCGAGATCAACCCGAACGACCTCAAGATCGACGTGTTCCGGTCGTCCGGCCCCGGCGGTCAGTCGGTCAACACGACGGACTCCGCGGTGCGCATCACGCACGTCCCGACCGGCATCGTCGTGTCGATGCAGAACGAGAAGAGCCAGCTGCAGAACCGCGAGGCGGCGATGCGCGTGCTGCGCGCGCGGCTGCTCGCGCGACAGCAGGAGGAGGCGGACGCCGAGGCGGCCGAGTTCCGCAAGGGCCAGATCCGGACGATGGACCGCTCGGAGCGCATCCGCACCTACAACTTCCCGGAGAACCGCATCGCGGACCACCGCACCGGCTACAAGGCCTACAACCTCGACGCCGTGATGAACGGTGCCCTCGAACCTGTCATCGCCTCTAACATCGAGGCCGACGAAGAGGCCCGCCTAGCCGACCTCGCCAACGACTGACTTCATCGATTCCTCACTTATTCCGATGGCGCGCCGTCGTTCGCCGGAATAACCGAGGAATCGATGGAGTGGGGGGCGGGTCAGCGGAGGGCGGTGGTGGCCCGGTCGCGGGTGGTGAGGTCGCGGTGGGTGGCGGCGGCGCGCCAGCCGTCGGCGGTCAGGAGGGCGCGGATCGCGGCGCCCTGCAGCTCGCCGTGCTCCAGGACGAGCGTGCCGCCGGGGTGGAGCAGGCGCTGGGCCACGCGCGAGATCGTGCGCACTACATCCAGGCCGTCGGGGCCGCCGTAGAGCGCGGCGTGCGGGTCGTGGAGGCGTACCTCCGGATCGCGCGGGATGGCGTCGTCCGGCACGTACGGCGGGTTCGAGATGACGACATCCACCGTCCCGTCGAGCTGGGGGAGGGCGTCGGCCAGGTCGATGAACACCGGCGTCAGGTTGGTCGCGCCCACCTCGTCGACGTTGCGGCGCGCCCAGATGAACGCCTCTGGCGAGTTCTCGACCGCGTAGACGCGGGCGTGCGGCACCTCGGTGGCGAGCGCCAGCGCGATCGCGCCGCTGCCGGTGCCGAGGTCGACCGCGACCGGCTCGGCCGAGGGGACGGCTCGCAGCGCGTCGATCGCGAACTGCGCCACCTGCTCCGTCTCGGGCCGGGGGACGAACACGCCCGGCCCGACGTTCAGCTCCAGCGACCGGAATGGCGCCCGCCCGGTGATGTGCTGCAGCGGCTCGCGGGCGGCGCGGCGCTCGACCAGCTCGCGGAGGCGGGAGGCGTCCGCCGCGGAGACCTCGGCGTCCATCACGACCAGCGCCTGGACACGGCCCCGGCTCTCGCCGAGCACGTGGCCGAGCAGCAGCTCCGCATCCACCTCGGGGTCGGGCACGCCGGCGCGCGCGAGCACGGCGACGGTCTCGTCGCGGAGGGTGCGGGCGGAGCGGGAGGCGGGGGAGGCGGGGTCGGGGTTCATCGCCGAACGAGCCTACCCGTCACAGACCTTCCCCGTTCGCGCACGGCGTCTAGAGTGGTGACGCCATCCCATCCGCCACCGCCGCCCAAGGAAGAGGCCCATGTCCGGACACATCTACGCGAACGTCACCGAGGCCGTCGGCCGCACCCCGCTGGTCCGGCTGAACCGGCTGACCGAGGGGATCGACGCGACCATTCTCGCGAAGCTCGAGTTCTACAACCCGGCGGCCAGCGTGAAGGACCGCATCGGCGTCGCGATCATCGACGCGGCCGAGAAGGCGGGCGCGCTGCGCCCGGGCGGGACGATCGTGGAGGCGACCAGCGGCAACACCGGCATCGCGCTCGCGATGGTGGGCGCGGCCCGCGGCTACACCGTCATCCTGGCGATGCCGGAGACCGCGAGCAAGGAGCGCCGCGTCGTGATGCGCGCGTTCGGCGCCCAGGTCGTTCTGACCCCCGGGCCCGACGGGATGCGCGGAGCGGTCGCGCGGGCGCAGGAGATCGTCGACAGCACCGACAACGCCATCTGGGCACGGCAGTTCGAGAACGAGGCCAACCCGGCCGTCCACCGCGCCACGACGGCCGAGGAGATCTGGGAGGACACCGACGGCGGCGTCGACATCTTCGTCGCGGGCGTCGGCACCGGCGGCACCATCACGGGCGTCGGCCAGGTGCTCAAGGAGCGCAAGCCCGACGTGAAGGTGATCGCCGTCGAGCCGCTCGACTCGCCCATCCTGAACGGCGGCCAGCCCGGCCCGCACAAGATCCAGGGCATCGGCGCCAACTTCGTGCCCGAGATCCTCGACACCACGGTCTACGACGAGGTCGTGGATGTGTCGCTCGACGACGCGCTCGACGTCGCCAAGAAGCTGGCGAGCGAGGAGGGCATCCTCGCGGGCATCTCGTCCGGCGCGATAATCTGGGCGGCGCTGCAGGTGGCGAAGCGTCCGGAGAACGCCGGCAAGACCGTCGTCGCGATCGTCTGCGACACCGGTGAGCGCTATATCTCCACCCCGCTGTGGGCGGATCTGCTGGACTGAGCGGGGTGCCGATCTTCCGGGCGCGCGAGGACGTCCGCAACGCCCGCCGGCACGATCCGGCGGCGCGCGGCGGCTTCGAGATCGCGGTCGCCTATTCCGGGCTGCACGCTGTGTGGTCGTACCGCGTGGCCCACCGCCTGTGGCGGGCGGGGCTGCGCACGCCGGCGCGCTTCCTCTCCCAGCTCACGCGGTTCTTCACCGGCATCGAGATACACCCCGGTGCGCGCATCGGGCGGCGTTTCTTCATCGACCACGGGATGGGCGTGGTGATCGGCGAGACGACGTGGATCGGCGACGACGTCATGCTGTACCACGGGGTGACCCTGGGCGGCCGGGGGAGCGGGCACGGCAAGCGGCACCCCACGATCGAGGACGGCGTCGTGGTCGGCGCCGGCGCGAAGGTGCTCGGAGCGATCACGATCGGCGAGCACTCGGTGATCGGCGCGAACGCCGTCGTCACGCGCGACGCACCGGCCGACTCCCTCCTCGTCGGCGTCCCCGCGCATCCACGCCCCCGCTCCGGCCACGAGCAGATCCCCGGCGACGACTGGATCGACCCCGCCATCTACATCTGAGGAACGGCCACATGACGACAGCACTCGTGTCCGGCGTCAGCCGGGATGCCGAGCACCGCTTCTCGAAGGCTCCGGAGGAGTCGATCACGCTGATCGAGGGGCTGGGAGTGCAGGGCGACGCCCACTTCGGCGCCACCGTGCAGCACCTGTCACGGGTGCGGCGGGACCCGTCCCAGCCGAACCTCCGTCAGGTCCACCTCATCCACCGGGAGCTGTTCGGCGAGCTCACGGACGACGTGGCTCCCGGGCAGCTCGGCGAGAACATCACCACGGAGGGCGTCGACCTGCTGGGGCTCCCGCGCGGAACCCGCCTGCACATCGGGGAGGACGCCGTCGTCGAGCTGACGGGGCTCCGGAACCCGTGCGTGCAGATCGACCGGTTCCGGCCGGGGCTTCTGAAGCAGGTCGTGGCGACCGATGACGAGGGAAGCGTGGTCCGCAAGGTGGGCGTCATGGCCGTCGTCGTGTCGGGCGGGATCGTGCGGCCGGGGGACGCGATCGAGGTACGGCTCCCAGAGGGTCCGGCGGAGGCGCTTCAGCCCGTCTGAGCCGGGGATGCC
>JAEWJG010000233.1 GCA_023386675.1 Actinomycetes bacterium | reverse complement strand
GGATGGCGCTCCACGAGCAGCAGGTCGAGCAGCCGAACGGTGCCGGTCGCCACCAGGTCGGCGATCGCCTGGATGACGCCCGCCGACGGCCGATCGGTGTCGAACTGCGCAACCATGAACTCGGCCGGACCGAATTCGAAATCGGCCATGTCGGCCCCCTCTCCTCAAGGTCACCCCTCGTGACAGGGCAGACGATACTGCCGCGTCCTCGGCCGCGGCTACCCACTTCTCGCGGGCTGTGGAGAACCGCGATTGTGCACGTTCACATCCCTAGACTGGGGAGACACCACGCGACCGAGGGAGGCTCCAGTGGCCGAGAAGAACTGGGCTGGCAACTACGAGTACCGCGCAGGGCGGATCGCACGCCCGCGATCGGTGGACGAGCTGCGGGAGCTCGTCGTCGGTGCGCCGGCGGTGCGTGCACTGGGCAGCCGTCACTCCTTCAATGACTTGGCCGACGCGCCCGACGGTCTCCTGGTGAGCACCGCCGACCTCCCCGGTGCGGTGCGGATCGACGAGGCGGCGCGCACGGTGACCGTCGGCGGTGGCGTCCGTTACGGCGATCTCGCACAGCAGCTGCAGGAAGCAGGGTGGGCGCTGCACAACCTGGCCTCCCTGCCGCACATCTCCGTCGCCGGCGCGATCGCCACGGCGACGCACGGCTCCGGGGACCGCAACGGCAACCTGGCGACCGCGGTCGCGGGGCTGCGCATCCTGGACGGTTCCGGGGAGCTCGTCGAGCTCAGCCGCGGCGACGAGGGCTTCGACGGCGCGGTCGTCGGGCTGGGGGCGCTGGGCGTGGTGACCGACGTGACCCTCGACATCCAGCCGACCTACGACGCACGGCAGCGGCTCTTCGGCGGCGTGCCGTGGGACGCGGTGCTCGGCCGCTTCGACGAGGTGACGTCGGCCGCCTACAGCGTCAGCCTCTTCACCACCTGGAACGAGGAGGCCGTGTCGCTCGCCTGGCTGAAGGAGCTGGACGGGGTCGAGACGCCGATCGCCGACGACTTCTTCGGCGCCCCGGCCCTCACCGAGGCCCGACACATGATCGCGACGATGGATGTGCGCAACACGACAGAGCAGCTCGGCGTCGTCGGGCCGTGGAGCGAGCGGCTGGCGCACTTCCGCTTCGCGTTCACCCCGTCGAACGGTGAGGAGATCCAGTCCGAGTACCTGGTGCCGCGCGCCCGCGCCGTGGAGGCGATCGAGGCGATGCGCGCGCTCGCGCCGGTGATCGCGCCGCTGCTGCAGATCAGCGAGATCCGCACGGTGGCCGCGGACGACCTGTGGCTGTCGAGCGCGTACGGCACCGACGTGGTGGGCCTGCACTTCACCTGGTTCCGCGATCAGGCCGGGGTGGAGGCGGTGCTCCCGCAGCTCGAGGCGGCGCTGCTGCCGCTCGACGCGCGTCCGCACTGGGGCAAGCTCTACGTCGACCGCGACGGCGTCGTGCCGACCCTCTACCCGCGGCTGGACGACTTCGCCGCGCTCGCCGCCCGCTTCGACCCCGCCTCCCGCTTCCGCAACCCCTTCGTCACCCGCCTCCTCGGCTAACTGCCCGCCATCGAGTCCGCAAAGGGTTCACGCCGCGACGGCGTGTCGCGTGCAGTCTTTGCGGACTCGATGGTGCGGAGGGTCAGGAGACGCGGGCGGCGATGTCTGTGCGGTACTGGGCGCCGTCGAGGTGGATGAGGTCGAGCGCCGCGTAGGCCCGCTCGCGCGCCTCGGCGAAGCCGGTGCCGCGCGCGACGACCGAGAGCACACGTCCGCCGGTTGCGAGCAGCTCGCCCGTCGCCGGATCGGCGGCGGTCGCGGCGTGCGCGATGGTGACCTCGGGGACGGCGGCCGCCGCCTCCAGGCCGGTGATGGGGCGGCCGGTCTGCGGCGCCTCCGGGTAGCCCTCGCTGGCGAGCACGACCGTGACAGCGGTGTCGAGAGCGAACTCGGGACGCGGCATCCCGCCGAGGCCGCCGGTCGCGGCCGCGTAGAGCAGCGTCGACAGCCGGGTGACGAGGCGCGGCAGCACCACCTGCGTCTCCGGGTCGCCGAAGCGTGCGTTGAACTCGATCACGCGGATGCCGCGGTCCGTCACGATGAGGCCGCAGTAGAGGAGGCCGATGAAGGGCGTCTGCTCGGCGGCGAGGGTGCGCACCGTCGGCAGCGCGATGGTGTCGATCACCTCGTCGACGAAGCCGTCCGGCAGCCAGGGCAACGGGGAGTACGCGCCCATCCCGCCGGTGTTGGGTCCGGCGTCGCCGTCGAGCAGGCGCTTGTAGTCCTGCGCGGGCGACAGGGGCAGCACGTCGTGCCCGTCGCTGACCAGGAAGAGCGACACCTCCTGCCCGTCGAGGAACTCCTCCACCAGCACACCGCCGTGCTGCAGCCAGTGGGTGGCGTGCTCGACGGCCGCTGCGCGATCCGGCGTCACCAGGACGCCCTTCCCGGCGGCGAGCCCGTCGGCCTTGACGACGTACGGGGCGCCGAGCTCGTCGAGCGCGCTCTCCGCCTCCGCCAGGGTCTCGGCGCGCACGGCACGACCGGTCGGCACGCCGGCGGCATCCATGATCCGCTTCGCGAACGCCTTGGAGCCCTCGAGCTGCGCGGCGGCCCTGCCCGGGCCGAAGACCGGGATGCCGCGCGTGCGCAGCGGGTCGGCCACGCCGGCGACCAGCGGCGCCTCCGGGCCGATCACGACCAGTTCGATCCCGTTCTCGATCGCGTACTCGGTGACCGCCTGGCCGTCGAGCGGATCGAGACCCGGCTCGACCCGCACATCCTGTGCGATGCCGGCGTTGCCGGGCGCCGCGACGATGTCGTGGCCGGCCTCCTCGGCGAGCAGCGCGGTGATGATGGCGTGCTCGCGGGCACCGGAACCGAGGATGAGGATCTTCACGCCACCATGCTAGAGGGAGCCGCGGGCCTGCATCCGCCCCGGCTGGGGGAGGATGGACGACATGGCGAGAGCGAAGATCCCGGACGAGGTCGGCGGCCCGGCCGTGCGAGCCGCGGTCGCGGGCGGAGCCGACCGCGACACGACGGCGACGGCTGTGCGCTACCTGCTCCAGCTGCTGGCGGAGCGCGCCCCCGGCAACACCGTGGAGGTGCGGGTGCCGCCCTTCGGCGCGGTGCAGTGCATCCCCGGGCCGCGTCACACGCGCGGCACCCCGCCCAACGTCATCGAGACCGACGCGGCGACGTGGCTGGCCCTCGCCTCGGGCGCCGCGACGTGGGAGGACGGCATCGCCTCCGGGGCGGTCCACGCCTCGGGCCAGCGGGCGACCCTGGAGGGCCTCCTGCCCCTGCGTTACTGACGGCCGGCTGCGCCGCCACCGCGCTCACGGGTGCACCCCGAAGGCCACCGCGACGACCGCCGCGCCCACCATGACGAGCGCGAACGCCCCGACGGCCACGACCCGGAGAAGAGATGCGCTCACACCCTTTAAGACGTGGCTCCCGGGCGGCCATGACGCACGACGAGCGCCCAGTTTTCTTCTGGGAGAATCGAAGCATGAGCGACACCCCCGCCGTCCCCGAGCAGCCGGAGGAGACCGAGACCGTCACCCCGGCCGAGGTGCGCGTGCGGCGCTCGCCGCGGTACTTCCGCTTCATGATCACCGGCGCGGTGCTCTTCGCGATCGTCGCGCTCGTCCTCACCTTCTCGTTCCCCGAGAACCGGACGTATGACCGCGGAAGCGTCTTCGGCTTCCTGCTCGCGATCTGCGTCACCATCGGCGTCGCCCTCGGCGCCGTCGTCGCGCTCGTGCTCGACCGGGCGACCGCCCGTCGAGCCCGCAGCGTCCAGGCGGATAGAATCGACGTGCGCCTGGCTTCGGCGGAGCGCGACGACACGAGCGACACCCAGAGCTGAACATCCCGACTTCCTGAAAGGGGTCCGCTGTGGCCGGAGGCGACGGTCTTCTCAGTCACGATCTGCTGCCCGGCGAGAAGGGGCCGCAGGACGCCTGCGGCGTCTTCGGCGTGTGGGCTCCCGGTGAGGAGGTCGCCAAGCTCAGTTACTTCGGGCTGTACGCGCTCCAGCACCGGGGCCAGGAGTCGGCAGGCATCGCGACGAGCGACGGGGACAAGATCCTCATCTACAAAGACATGGGACTCGTCTCACAGGTCTTCAACGAGAACGCGCTCAACTCCCTCCCCGGCCACATCGCCGTCGGGCATACGCGCTACTCGACCACAGGCGCCTCCAGCTGGCAGAACGCGCAGCCGACGCTCGGCTCCACCGCCAGCGGCACGGTCGCGCTCGGCCACAACGGCAACCTGACCAACACGGCCGAGCTGATGCAGCTCGTCCACGAGCGGTACCCGCAGCACGACGGCGAGCTAACCCGCGGGAACACCACCGACACCGCCGTGGTGACCGCCCTGCTCACCGGCGACCTCGACCACACGCTCGAGGCGACAGCCCGGGAGGTGCTCCCGCGCCTCCGCGGGGCCTTCTGCCTGGTGTTCATGGACGAGCACACGCTGTACGCGGCACGCGACCCGCAGGGCGTGCGCCCGCTGGTGCTCGGCCGCCTGGAGCGCGGCTGGGTGGTCGCCTCCGAGACCGCTGCGCTCGACATCGTCGGCGCGAGCTTCGTCCGCGAGGTCGAGCCGGGCGAGCTGCTCGCGATCGACGAGAACGGCCTGCGCAGCCAGCGCTTCGCCGAGGAGAAGCGGGCCGGCTGCGTCTTCGAGTACGTCTACCTCGCGCGTCCGGACACGACCATCGCCGGCCGCGGCGTCTACGAGGCCCGCGTCGAGATGGGCCGCCAGCTCGCTCGCGAGCACGAGGTCGAGGCCGATCTCGTCATCCCGACGCCCGAGTCCGGAACCCCGGCGGCGATCGGCTACGCGCAGGCGTCCGGCATCCCCTTCGGGCAGGGCCTGGTGAAGAACTCCTACGTCGGCCGCACGTTCATCCAGCCGTCGCAGACCATCCGCCAGCGCGGCATCAAGCTCAAGCTGAACCCGCTCAAGGAGGTCATCAAGGGCAAGCGCCTGGTGGTCGTCGACGACTCGATCGTCCGCGGCAACACACAGCGTGCCCTGGTCTCGATGCTGCGGGAGGCGGGGGCCGCGGAGGTGCACGTCCGCATCTCCAGCCCGCCCATCACCTGGCCGTGCTTCTACGGCATCGACTTCGCGTCGCGCGCCGAGCTCATCGCGACCGGGCTGGGCGTCGAGGAGGTGCGCCAGTCCATCGGCGCGGACAGCCTCGGCTACCTCTCCGAAGACGGCATGATCGACGCCACGGAGCAACCGCGCGAGCGCCTCTGCACGGCCTGCTTCACGGGCAAGTACCCGATCGAGCTGCCGGACGCGCACCACCTCGGCAAGAACCTGCTGGAGCGCCCGACGGTCGCCGCGACCGACGACGGCTCCGACGCCACCTCCGACGGCTGCGAGCCCGGCCCCGACTCCGAGCTGGAGCCGCTCCTCTCCTTCGGCGACCCCGGCCGCCAGGAGTGAGCCGCCGAGCACAGGAAAACCGTCGCCCGCGCCCGCGATGCACGACGTTTTCCCTGTGCTCGCGGGCCGCGGATACGATGGAGCGGTGACCGACTCCACCTCCTCCTCGTCCGCCTCCTACGCTGCCGCCGGCGTCGACACCGCGGCGGGCGACCGGGCCGTCGAGCTGATGAAGGCCGCGGTCGGCCGCACGCACGGCCCCGAGGTGCTGGGCGGCGTCGGCGGCGTCGCCGGCCGGTTGG
>JAEWJG010000212.1 GCA_023386675.1 Actinomycetes bacterium | reverse complement strand
GCGAGGGGTCCGGCGCCTGACGGAACATTCCGAACGAGTCGCCGGACGGCGACGAGACGCCGGGCTCTGCGAACGCGCTAGCGGGAATGGCCGGACGCTCCTCCGCCTGCGCGGCGGCCGGAGCGGTGGCCTCCTCCGCAGCGGGCGCGTCGTCCTCGCGCGCCGGCGAAGACGTCGTCATCTCGGGGATCTGTCCCCCCGGGGTCGGCTCGGTGGTGCCCGCGCGACGCGAGCGCTCGAACTCCCGTGCCTGTCGCCGCGTCTGCGCCTGCGGCTGGCCCGTCGGCGGCTGTTCAGGCCACGATGTCATGCCACGCTCCGATACAGATGGTGCTTGGAGATGTACTGAACGACCCCGTCCGGCACCAGGTACCAGACCGGGAATCCCCTGTTCACCCGGCTCCTGCAATCGGTAGAGGAGATCGCCAGGGCCGGAACTTCCAACAAGCTTACGTCTTGCTCCGGCAATCCAGAAATACTCAAGTCGTGTCCCGGGCGACTCACAGCTACGAAGTGCGCGAGCTCCCAGAGCTCGCTGACGTCGCGCCAGCTCAGGATCTGAGCGATGGCGTCCGCTCCGGTGATGAAGAACAGCTCGGCGTCGGGGCGCTCGGCGTGGAGATCGCGGAGGGTGTCGATCGTGTACGTGGGGCCGTCGCGGTCGATGTCGACGCGGCTCACGGTGAACCGCGGGTTGGACGCGGTGGCGATGACCGTCATCAGGTAGCGGTGCTCCGCCGGGGTGACCGGGCCCTTCTGCCAGGGCTGGCCGGTCGGCACGAACACGACCTCGTCCAGGTCGAACGACTGGGCGACCTCGCTGGCCGCGACCAGGTGGCCGTGGTGGATCGGGTCGAAGGTACCGCCCATCACGCCGATCCGCGGCCGGCCCGTCTGCGTCAGTTCCATGCCGGGGTCAGCCCGCGCGCCCGCCGGCTCAGTGTCCCTGGGTCGGGTGGCCGGTGCCGTGGTGGGTGGCACCCGGGGCGCCGGCGTGCGCTGCCGCGTCGGGGGCGGAGCGGTGGCTGTGCCGGTTGGCGACGTCCTTGAAGCTCCAGATCACGAACGCGAGGGCGATGAAGATGACGATCGCGATGGCGCCGAACGCCCAGGTGGGCATCGGCAGCTCGACGTGCGTCTCGGCCTCGGCGAGGACGGTCGTCAGGAATGACATCGTGCGTGATCCTTTCTGTGGGCCTCACGGCCCGATACGAGTCTAGCGGTCGCCTACGCCCGGACCTGGCCGGACCCGCGGACGATCCACTTGGTGCTGGTGAGCTCGGGCAGCCCCATCGGCCCTCGCGCGTGCAGCTTCTGGGTCGAGATGCCGACCTCGGCGCCGAACCCGAACTCCCCGCCGTCGGTGAAGCGGGTCGAGGCGTTGACCATGACCACGGCCGAGTCGACCTCGGCCAGGAAGCGCTCGGCGTTCTCGAGGTCGCTCGTCACGATGGACTCGGTATGCTGCGTCGAGTAGCGGCGGATGTGGTCGATCGCCTCGTCGAGGTCGTCCACGACCTTGACCGAGATGTCGAGGCTCATGTGCTCGGTGGCGTAGTCCTCGTCGGTCACCGGCACGCCGTCGGGCGCGAACGGCAGTGCGCGCTCGTCGGCGTGGATGGTGACCCCGGCCTCGTGCAGCGCTCCGAGCACAGGCGGCAGCAGCCGATCGGCGGCCGCCCGGTGAACGAGCAGCGTCTCGACCGCGTTGCAGACGCTCGGACGCTGGACCTTGGCGTTGCGCACGATGTCGACCGCCCAGTCCTCGCGGGCCGACTCGTCGAGCACCACGTGGACGACGCCGGCGCCGGTCTCGATGACGGGAACCGTGGACTGGGTGACGACCGTCTGGATGAGCTCGGCACTCCCCCGCGGAATGAGCACGTCGACGAACCCGCGCGCCGTCATCAGCTCGGCGGCGCCCTCGCGCCCGAAGTCGTCGATGGTCTGCACCGCGTCGGCCGGCAGCCCGGCGGCGCTCAGCGCCTCCTGGATCACCCGCACGAGCACGCGGTTGGTCTCGATGGCCGCACTGCCGCCGCGGAGCACGGCGGCGTTGCCGCTCTTGATCGCGAGCGATGCGATGTCGATGGTCACGTTGGGTCGCGCCTCGTAGATCGCGCCGACCACGCCGAAGGGCACGCGCACCTGCGTGATCTTGACCCCGTTCGGGAGGGCGCTGCCCCGCACCGCCTGACCCACCGGGTCGGTCAGACCGACGACCTCCAGCACCGCGTCCGCGAGGCCCTGCAGCCGCGCCGGGCTCAGCGTCAGGCGGTCGAGCAGCCCGGTCGACAGGCCGTTCTCGCGGCCGTTCGCCAGGTCGAGCTCGTTGGCGGCGAGCACGTCACCGGCGGACGCGAGCACACCGTCGGCGATCGCCCGGAGCGCGCGGTTCTTCTGCTCCGTGTTGGCCACGGCCAGCGCGCGCGACGCGGTCTTGGCGGCGGCGAGGCGCTCCTGAAGCGACAGCGTCGCAGGGGCCGAAGACGTGATCGAGGACATGCGTCGATTCTAGGACGCGGCGGCGTCCGGGGTGACGGCCGGCAGCGAACCTGTGGACAACACGCGGTCGGCAGCGGACCCGCTCGGTGCGGGCGCGAACCACGTGCCGACCTGCTCGCCGCGCAGCGCCTGCGACACCAGCGAGGTGGCGGTCAGCACGACGGCGGTCCCCCGCTCGGCCGCCTGGCGCGCCGCGGACACCTTGGTGACCGCTCCCCCGCTCCCGACGCCGGACAGGCCCGTCGAGCCGATCTCGACGCCCGCGAGCTCGTCGTCCCAGCCGACGTGCTCGATGCGCTCGGCGCCCGGCTCGTGCGGCGGCCGGGTGTAGAGCGCATCCACATCCGACAGCAGCACGAGGAGGTCGGCCTCGACCAGCAGCGCCACCAGCGCCGCCAGCCGGTCGTTGTCGCCGAACCGGATCTCGTGCGTCGCCACGGTGTCGTTCTCGTTGACGATCGGCAGGATGCGTAAGGAGAGCAGCCGCTCCATCGCCCGCTTCGCGTTGCTGCGGTGCGTCGGGTTCTCCATGTCACCGGCGGTGAGCAGCACCTGTCCGGCGACGATGTCGTACCGGTCGAGGCTGTCCTGGTAGCGGTAGATCAGCACGTTCTGACCGACCGCGGCCGCCGCCTGCTGCGTGGCGAGGTCGGTGGGACGCTCGGAGAGCGAGAGATACGGGATGCCGGTCGCGATGGCGCCGGACGAGACGAGGATGACCTGCGTACCACGCCCGTGGGCCTCCGCGAGGGCGTCGACCAGCGGCGCGATCTGTCCCGCGTTCTCGCCGCTGATGGACGACGAGCCCACCTTGACGACGATGCGCCGGGCGGTCGCGATCTGGCTGCGGTCGTCGATCGTCATCCCTCGCTGCTCTCCTCCTCCGCCGTGCGCACGGCGTTCTCGTCGTAGCTGTCGTCCTGCCAGAGGCCGGCCTCGCGCTCGCGGAGGAGCTCCTCGCGGGCCTCGGCCTTGGCGTCCATCCGGTCGAAGTAGTCCTCGCGACGCTGATTGCGGGTGGGCCGGGCGTTGGTGTCGAGCCGGGCGTCGGTACCGCGCGGTGCGGTGATGAGCTCCGCGGTCGAGGTGAGCGTGGGCTCCCAGTCGAACACGACGCCGTTCTGGCGGCCGATGACGACGGTCGATCCGGCCACGGCGCCCGCGCGGACCAGCTGGTCCTCCACGCCGAGCTTCGCCAGCCGGTCGGCCAGGTAGCCGACGGCCTCGTCGTTGGCGAAGTCGGTCTGGGCGACCCAGCGCTCGGGCTTCGCGCCGAGGATGCGGTAGACCGGCCCGTCGGTGCCGCCCTCGACCTTGACGACGAAGCCGGAGTCGTCGACGGCCTTCGGCCGCATGACGATGCGGGGACGCTCCTGCTCCAGCGCGAGCTGTTCGCGGCGTGCCGTCTCGACGATCTCCGCAAGCGCGAACGACAGCGGGCGCAGGCCCTCGTGGCTCACCGTCGAGATCTCGAACACGCGGTAGCCGCGCTGCTCCAGCTCCGGGCGGACGAAGTCGGCGAGCTCTCGCGCATCCGGGACGTCGATCTTGTTGAGCGCGATCAGCTGCGGGCGCTCCAGCAGCGGCGTCTGACCCTCGGGCACGGGATAGGCGGCGAGCTCGGCGAGGATGACGTCGAGGTCGCTGAGCGGGTCGCGCCCGGGCTCCAGGGTCGCGCAGTCGAGCACGTGCAGCAGCGCGGAGCAGCGCTCGACGTGACGGAGGAACTCCAGGCCGAGGCCGCGTCCCTCGCTCGCACCCTCGATGAGGCCCGGCACGTCGGCGACGGTGTAGCGGACGTCGCCCGCCTGCACCACGCCGAGGTTCGGGTGGAGGGTCGTGAAGGGGTAGGCGGCGATCTTCGGCTTCGCCGCGGAGAGCGCCGCGATCAGGCTGGACTTGCCGGCCGAGGGGTAGCCGACGAGCGCGATGTCCGCGACCGTCTTGAGCTCCAGTCGGATGTCGCCCTCCCATCCGGGAGTGCCGAGCAGCGCGAAGCCGGGCGCCTTGCGCTTCGGGTTGGCGAGTGCGGCGTTGCCGAGGCCGCCGACGCCGCCGGCCGCGGCGACGAACCGCATGCCGGGCTCGGTGAGGTCGGCGAGCTCCTCGCCGTCCTCGTCCTTGACGACCGTGCCGACCGGAACCGGAAGCTCGAGGTCCTCGCCGGTGTGGCCGCTACGGTGGTCGCCCATCCCGAACCCGCCGTTCTCGCTCGCGCGGTGCGGGTGCCGGTGGTAGCCGAGCAGGGTGGTGACCTGCGGGTCGGCGACGAGGACGATGTCGCCGCCGTTGCCGCCGTTGCCGCCGTCAGGCCCGGCCAGGGGCTTGAACTTCTCGCGGCGGACCGAGACGCACCCGTTCCCGCCGTTGCCCGCGCGCAGATGCAGTGTCACGCGGTCGACGAAGGTCGCCATGGTGCTCTCCTAGGGGTGAAATGCGGATGGGCGGGCCGAAGCCCGCCCATCCGGAAGTGATGCTCGTCGGGAGGCTCAGGCCTCGGCAGCGACGATGTTGACGACCTTGCGGCCACCCTTGTTGCCGAACTCGACCGCGCCCGCGGCGAGGGCGAACAGAGTGTCGTCGCCGCCACGGCCGACGTTCACGCCGGGGTGGAAGTGCGTGCCGCGCTGGCGGACGAGGATCTCACCCGCGTTGACGGTCTGGCCGCCGAAGCGCTTCACGCCGAGGCGCTGCGCGTTGGAGTCGCGGCCGTTGCGAGTGGAGCTCGCTCCCTTTTTGTGTGCCATGTCTTCTTCTCCTCGAGAACGGTCTGTCGGCTACTTGATTCCGGTGATCTTGACGCGCGTGAGCTCCTGGCGGTGGCCCTGGCGCTTCTTGTAGCCGGTCTTGTTCTTGAACTTCTGGATGTGGATCTTGGGGCCGCGGAGGTCGCCCAGGACCTCGGCGGTCACGACGACCTTCGCGAGCGACTTGGCGTCGGAGGTGATGGTGTCACCGTCGACCAGCAGCACGGGCGCGAGCTGGACCGTGCCGTTCTCGTCGGCCTTGATGCGGTCCATCGTCACGATGGTGCCGACCTCGACCTTCTCCTGCCGGCCACCGGCGCGCACAACTGCGTAAACCACTTGTCAGTACCTTTTCGTCGGGGAACAGCTCCTGGCAACGCCTGCGGACCTGGTCCTGCTCTTCTACTTTGTTGGATATCACTGGCGGGTCACGCCGTTCGCTGCTGCGAGCGACGGCCCTCAGAAAACCATGCCGGCGGCCGAGAAGCACCCGGCACACACCAACGGTCAACTTTACCCGACACCCAGGCCATCGTCAATTCGCTGGGAAGCCCTCCGGCGGGCGTCGGAGCCCGTTCCTACAATCATCCTATGACGATCCTGATCGATCCCCCGGCATGGCCGGCCCACGGCATGTTGTGGTCGCATCTGGTCAGCGACGAGTCACTGGACGAACTGCACGCCTTCGCCGCCGCCAACGGGATCCAGCGCCGGGCGTTCGATCTCGACCACTACGACGTGCCCGACCGTCGTCACGACGAGCTCGTGGCCGCGGGAGCGCATCCCGTCTCCGGCCACGAGCTGGTGTCGCGGCTCATCGCCAGCGGTCTGCGGGTGAAGGCCCGCGACCGCGTGCGACGGCACTGAAGCCCTACTCGCCCTTCGGCGCGAGCTCGCCGCCCGCGATGACCGCGGTGCTGGCACGACGGCTGCGGCCGCGTCCCTGACCCGGCTCCTTGGGCGCGGGCAGCGCGTCCAGCACCGAGTCGAGCAGAAGCTCGGTCTCGTGCTGCGACGGCCGCGGCGCGGCGTGGACGGGCGCGGGCTCGGGGAGGTCGAGCAGCGGGATGGCCGGCTCGGACGCGTCCTGCCGCGGCTCGGGAGCCTGCTGCGGCTCGGCGGGCTCGGCCGCCGCAGCGGGCTGCTGCTCCGCCGCCTGCTGACGGTCAGCCCCGCCCTTGCTCTTCCTGCGGCGCTTCTTGGTGGCGGTCACCTCGGTCACCGTCACCTCGGCGACGGTGATCTCGGAGACCTCCGCCTGCTCGCCCTCCGAGGCCTTCGCCTCGTCCTCGTGGTGGTGGATGGTCGAGGCCGCGATCTTCGCCAGCGCGTTCTTCGCGTCGTCGGTGATCTCGTGCGTGCCCGTGTGTCCGCTCCCGTTGCCGTTCGAGGCCGTGCCGGAACCGCCGTTGCCGTTCCCGGCCCCGGAGCCGCCGTTGGAGCCCCGGCCCCGGCGGCGCTCGTTGGGCTGCTGCTGCTGAGGCTGGCGGTGCTTCACGACCGGGTCGTGGTGCACGATCACGCCACGGCCGGCGCAGACCTCGCAGGCCTCGCTGAACGTCTCGAGCAGGCCGAGGCCGAGCTTCTTGCGGGTCATCTGGACGAGGCCGAGCGAGGTGACCTCTGCCACCTGGTGCTTCGTCCGGTCGCGGCTCAGGCACTCCACCAGGCGGCGGAGGACGAGGTCGCGGTTCGACTCGAGGACCATGTCGATGAAGTCGACGACGATGATGCCGCCGATGTCCCGAAGGCGCAGCTGGCGGACGATCTCCTCCGCCGCCTCGAGGTTGTTCTTGGTGACGGTCTCTTCGAGGTTGCCGCCGGAGCCGACGAACTTGCCGGTGTTGACGTCTACGACCGTCATGGCCTCGGTGCGGTCGATGACGAGCGAACCGCCCGACGGCAGCCACACCTTGCGCTCGAGCGCCTTCTCGATCTGCTCGGTGATGCGGTACTCGTCGAACGCGTCGCGCTCACCCTCGTACGGCTCAACGCGGTCCAGCAGGTCGGGGGCGACCTGGCGGAGGTAGTTCTCGATCGTCTGGCGCGCGTCGTCGCCGGCGATGATCAGCTTCTGGAAGTCCTCGTTGAAGACGTCGCGGATGATCTTGATCAGGAGGTCCGGCTCGCTGTGCAGCAGCGCGGGAGCCTGCTGCGTCTCGACGCGCTGGCTGATGTCGGCCCACTGTGCCGTGAGGCGGTTGACGTCGAGCGTCAGCTGCTCCTCGGTGGCGCCCTCTGCGGCGGTACGGACGATCACGCCGGCGCTCTCGGGCAGCACCTCCTTGAGGATCTTCTTCAGGCGCGCACGCTCGGTGTCCGGCAGCTTGCGGCTGATGCCGTTCATGGAGCCGTTGGGCACGTACACGAGGTAGCGGCCGGGCAGCGAGATCTGGCTGGTGAGGCGGGCGCCCTTGTGACCGACCGGGTCCTTCGTGACCTGGACGAGGACGCGGTCGCCGGCCTTCAGCGCCAGTTCGATGCGCCGCGGCTGGTTGCCGGTCTCGACGGCGTCCCAGTCGACCTCGCCGGAGTACAGGACGGCATTGCGGCCACGTCCGATGTCGACGAACGCCGCCTCCATGCTGGGGAGGACGTTCTGCACGCGGCCGAGGTAAACGTTGCCGATCAGCGACGCCTCCTGCGAGCGGGCCACGTAGTGCTCGACGAGGACCTTGTCCTCCAGAACGCCGATCTGGATGCGGCCGCCCTTCGAGCGGACCACCATCTGCCGGTCGACGGACTCACGGCGGGCGAGGAACTCGGCCTCGGTGATGACGGGACGGCGGCGGCCGGCGTCACGGCCGTCGCGGCGGCGCTGCTTCTTGGCCTCGAGACGCGTGGAGCCCTTGACCTTCTGCGGCTCGGTGATCAGCTCCGGCTCGCGCGGGGTGCGGACCTTGACGACCGTGTTGGCCGGATCGTTGGCGCCTTCCCGGCCGGATTCACCGGCGCGGCGGCGGGAGC
>JAEWJG010000361.1 GCA_023386675.1 Actinomycetes bacterium | reverse complement strand
CTCCCGGCCTGCTCAGGCCTGGAGCAGCGCCGCGACGGAGCCGGCGAGCAGCAGCACGAGCACGGCGAGCGAGACGTAGTGCCAGTGGATCTGCACCGGCGTCTCGTCCGCACGGCCCGTCTCGATCGCGCCGGACTCCTGCAGCGCGGCCCAGCGTCGGCGCACGACCTCGGCCGCCGCACCGGACTCGGTCGACAGCAGGTCGCCGGGGCGACGCACACTGTCCGCCACGCTCGGCCGGCCGACCCGGCCCTTCGTCTCGTTGCGGGTGGCGCGGAGCGTGCGTGCCGTGCCGGGAGCGGGCGCGGCCCAGACCGGGAACTTGCGACCGGGCGTGTAGAGCGTGAGCGCGTACTTGGTGTCGACGTTGATCAGCGCCTCCCAGGGGATGCGCACGGTCTGCGTCACGTTGACCAGCGTGAGCCCGTCCTCGCCGACAGCAAGGTACGGACGCCACAGCATCGCCCAGGCGATGAAGGCGAAGAGCGCGACCGGAACGATGTACAGCAGCCGGGCGTCTCGGACGCTGACCACCAGCCCGACGGTCAGAGCGGCAGCGGCCGCCCAGATCAGCAGGGCAAGGACCCGGTTGAACCGGGACACGAAAACCTCGCGTCCGGCGGGAGAGACGTAGGGCATGGGTCCATGCTCTCATCCCGCCCGAACGCTCCCGAAAGGAACCACGAATCATGACAGAGACCAGCACGGCTGGGACGGCGACCGCGATCGGCGGCCCCGTCCTCGAGGTGACCGACCTGTCCGTCGACTTCGGCGTGGACAACGTGTGGGTCCCCGCCGCGAAGAAGCTCAACTACCGGATCAAGCCCGGCGAGGTCCTCGCCATCGTGGGCGAGTCCGGTTCGGGCAAGAGTGCGAGCTCGATGGCGATCCTCGACCTCCTGCCCAGGAACTCGCGCATCCAGGGCTCCATCAAGCTCGACGGCCGCGAACTGACCGGCCTCAGCCAGCCGCAGATGCGCCGCGTGCGCGGACGCCAGGTCGCCGTGATCTTCCAGGAGCCGATGACGGCGCTGAACCCGGTCTACACCGTGGGCTCGCAGATCGTCGAGACCCTCCGCATCCACTTCGGGATGTCGCCCCACGAGGCGAAGGAGCGCGCCCTGGAGCTGCTCGCGATGGTGGAGCTCCCTGACCCGAAGAAGGCGTTCAACTCGTATCCGCACCAGCTCTCGGGCGGACAGCGGCAGCGCGCGATGATCGCGCAGTCGATCTCCTGCGACCCGAAGCTGCTCATCGCCGACGAGCCGACCACCGCGCTCGACGTGACGGTGCAGGCCGAGATCCTCGAGCTGCTGCGCAGCCTCCGGGACCGCCTCGACAGCGCCATCCTGCTGATCACGCACGACATGGGCGTGGTCGCCGACCTGGCCGACAACATCGTGGTCATGCGCAAGGGCGACATCGTCGAGACGGGGACGGTCAAGGAGGTGTTCGCGAACCCGCAGCACCCCTACACGGTCGCTCTGCTCGACGCCGTCCCGCATCTGGGTCAGCGCGAGAACGAGGAGATCGACACCACGGCGGCCCTCGCCGCGGGCACCGAGAATCCCGACGCCGCGTTCGCCGAGCGGATCCGCGCCAATGAGCGCGCCGCGCAGGCCGAGCACGAGAAGGCGGAGCTCGACAAGCGCGCCGTCGTCGTCGACTTCCAGAACGTGGCGATCGAGTACCCGAAGCATGGCCGCGTGCCCGCGTTCCGGGCGGCGAGCGATATCGACCTCCAGATCCGCGAGGGCGAGGTGGTCGGCCTCGTCGGAGAGTCCGGTTCGGGCAAGACGACGCTCGGCCGGGCCGCGATCGGCCTGCTGCCCATCCACTCCGGCAGGCTCGTGGTCGCCGGGCAGGACATCAGCTCCGCCGGCCGCGACGAGATCCGGAAGCTGCACCGCAACGTCGGCATCGTGTTCCAGGACCCGTCGTCGTCGCTGAACCCGCGCCTCCAGATCTCCGACTCGATCGGCGAGCCGCTGCGCCTGGCCAAGGGCCTGAAGGGCGCCGAGCTCTCGAAGGAGGTCGACCGCCTCCTCGACAGCGTGGAGCTGCCGCGCGCCTACCGCAGCCGGTTCCCGCACGAGCTCTCGGGCGGCCAGAAGCAGCGCGTCGGCATCGCCCGCGCCCTGTCGCTGAAGCCGCAGGTGCTGATCGCGGACGAGCCCACCAGCGCGCTCGACGTCTCGGTGCAGGCGCGCGTGCTCGAGCTGATGCAGCAGCTGCAGCGCGAGATGAACTTCGCGTGCCTCTTCATCACCCACGACCTGGCGGTCATCGACGTGCTCGCGGACCGGATCGCGGTGATGCACCACGGACACCTGGTCGAGGTCGGCACGCGCGACGAGATCCTGCGCTACCCGAAGGAGGCCTACACCCAGCGCCTTCTCGCCGCGGTGCCGCTCCCGGACCCGGACGCGCAGCGCGCCCGCCGCGCCCTGCGCCTCGAACTCCTCGCCGCGGGCTCGGACGAGGCGGCCCCCGGTCCGGCTCAGCTGCAGGACCCGCAGCAGCCGGAGCCCCCGGTCGCGCAGGGGCTGTAGCTCGCTGACAGCGGACACAGGAGAAGGGGAGCGGTTCCACGCTAGAATGGACCGTTCCCCTTCTTCCTTCTGACGAGAGTCGAGTCTGCACGCATGTCCGAGAACGCCGTCGCCCGCCGCGACGATCTGCGCAATGTCGCGATCGTGGCCCACGTCGACCACGGCAAGACCACGCTGGTCGACGCCATGCTGAAGCAGACGAACTCCTTCGACGCGCACGCGCACGTCGAGGAGCGCGCCATGGACTCCAACGAGCTCGAGCGTGAGAAGGGCATCACGATCCTCGCCAAGAACACGGCGATCTCGTACAACGGCGTCCACGCCCCGAACGGCCCGATCACCATCAACGTGATCGACACCCCTGGCCACGCCGACTTCGGTGGTGAGGTCGAGCGCGGCCTGTCCATGGTCGACGGCGTCGTGCTGCTGGTGGACGCGTCCGAGGGTCCGCTGCCGCAGACCCGCTTCGTGCTGCGCAAGGCGCTCGAGGCGAAGCTGCCCGTCATCCTCGCGGTCAACAAGACCGACCGCGGCGACGCCCGCATCGACGAGGTCGTCGCCGAGAGCCAGGACCTCCTCCTCGGCCTCGCGAGCGACCTCTCCGACGACGTGCCCGACCTCGATCTGGATGCGATCCTCGACGTCCCCGTCGTCTACGCCTCCGGCCGCGCCGGGGCCGCGAGCCGCAACAAGCCGGCCAACGGCGAGCTGCCCGACAACGACGACCTCGAGCCGCTGTTCGAGGCGATCCTGGAGCACATCCCGGCGCCGAGCTACGACCCCGAGGCGCCGCTGCAGGCCCACGTCACCAACCTCGACGCGTCGCCGTTCCTCGGCCGCCTCGCGCTGCTCCGCATCTTCAACGGCACGCTGAAGAAGGGCCAGACGGTCGCCTGGGTGCGCCACGACGGCGACGTGCACAACGTCCGCGTCACCGAGCTGCTCATGACCAAGGCTCTCGACCGCTACCCGGCCGAGTCCGCGGGCCCCGGTGACATCGTCGCCGTCGCCGGTTTCGCCGACATCATGATCGGCGACACGCTGGCCGACCCGGAGGACGTCCGCCCGCTGCCCGCGATCCACGTGGACGAGCCCGCGATCTCGATGACCATCGGCACCAACACCTCCCCGCTGGTCGGCAAGGTGAAGGGTCACAAGCTGACCGCGCGCATGGTGAAGGACCGCCTCGACCGCGAGCTGATCGGAAACGTGTCGCTCCGCGTGCTCGACATCGGTCGTCCCGACGCCTGGGAGGCGCAGGGCCGCGGCGAGCTGGCACTGGCCATCCTGGTCGAGCAGATGCGCCGCGAGGGCTACGAGCTCACCGTCGGCAAGCCGCAGGTGGTCACCAAGAAGGTCGACGGCAAGACGCACGAGCCGTACGAGCACCTGACGATTGACGCGCCGGAGGAGTACCTCGGCGCCATCACGCAGCTGCTGGCCGCTCGCAAGGGCCGCATGGAGAACATGGCGAACCACGGAACCGGCTGGGTCCGCATGGAGTTCATCGTCCCGTCGCGCGGGCTGATCGGCTTCCGCACCGAGTTCCTCACCACCACCCGCGGCACGGGCATCGCCAACGCGATCGCCCACGGGTACGACGAGTGGGCCGGGGCGATCGTCACCCGCAGCAACGGCTCGATCGTGGCCGACCGCGCCGGCGTGGTCACCCCGTTCGCCATCATCGCGCTGCAGGAGCGCATGACCTTCTTCGTGAACCCCACCGAGGAGGTCTACGAGGGCATGGTCATCGGTGAGAACTCGCGCGCCGACGACATGGACGTGAACATCACCAAGGAGAAGAAGCTCACCAACATGCGCTCCTCCACGGCCGACACGTTCGAGTCGATGACGCCGAGCCGTCAGCTCACGCTCGAGGAGTCGCTGGAGTTCGCCCGCGACGACGAATGCGTCGAGGTGACTCCGGAGGCCGTCCGCATCCGCAAGGTCGAGCTGGACGCGACCGCCCGCGGCCGCGCCGCCGCCCGCCTGAAGCGCCAGGACGCCGCTGCCGTCTGATCCCGCATCCGTGGGACGCAACACGCCGCTTCGCCGAAAGGCGAGCGGCGTTTTGCGTCCCATCGATCGTGCCTAGCCATGCCGGGGGGAGGGTGCGAGAGGATGGACGCATGAACCGCCGTCTCGTCGCCCTTCCACTGGCCGCCGCGCTGCTGCTCGGCGCGGCGCCCGCCCTCGCGGGCTGCAGCTTCCAGAGCGTCGTGAAGGACGTCTCCGGCGGCAACATCGACGTCGGCGGCACCGCCATCCCCTCCGACTTCCCGAAGGAGGTGCCGCTCGCGAGCGGCGACGTCGTCTTCGCGGCCGGCCTCGGCTCCGGCGAGGACAAGGTGTGGAACGTCACCGTGAAGGTGCCCGGCTCCGGCTCCTACGCCGCCATCCAGAAGCAGCTGACCGACGCGGGCTTCAGCGGCGACTTCGGCGCGCAGGGCCCGAACGGCGGCGGCACCGGCACGTTCAGCAACGGGACGTACGGCGTCCTCGTCGTCGTCACCGACGCGGGGGACAAGGGCTGGGTCGCCAACTACTCCATCTCGAAGGGCAAGGCGCCGAGTCCGACGCCGACCGCCGGATCCTGAACCCGCTCAGGCGAACAGGCCCGCGCCCACGATCGACCCCTCCGTCGCCCCGGGCGGCACCGCGAACACGCCGGAGCCGACGTGCTTCAGGTACTCGTTCATGAGGTCGTTGGCCGCGAGCCGCTTCTGGATCGGGATGAACTGCTTCCGCGGGTCCCGCTGGAACGCGATGAAGAACAGCCCGGCGTTGAGCCGTCCGAGTTCGTCGTTCCCGTCGACGAAGTTGTAGCCGCGGCGCAGCAGCTGGGCGCCCTCGTTCATCGAGGGATGCGCGAGCCGCACGTGCGAGGCCGGGTCGATCTTCGTGCCGCCGTCCTTCGCCAGTGCGAGGAAGTTCGGCTCGCTGAACTCGGTCCCGCCCGAGAGCGGCGCGCCCTCGCCCTTGTCGCGGCCGACGATGCGCTCCTGCTCGCCGAGCTGCTGGCGGTCCCAGGTCTCGATGACCATGCGGATCTTACGCGCGACCAGGTACGAGCCGCCGGCCATCCAGGCCGGTCCGTCGCCGTGCGCCGCCCACACCTGGTCGTCGACGACCGACTGGTCCTCCGACTTGATGTTGGCGGTGCCGTCCTTGAACCCGAACAGGTTGCGCGGGGTCGCCTGCGCCTTCGAGGTGGACGAGGTGCGCCCGAACCCGAGCTGCGACCAGCGGATGGACGCCCGCCCGAACGCGATGCGCGAGAGGTTGCGGATCGCGTGGACCGCCACCTGCGGGTCGTCGCTGCAGGCCTGCACGCAGAGGTCGCCGCCGCTGATCGCGTCCATCAGTGTGTCGCCGGGGAAGTGGGGGAGGTCGACCAGTGCCTCGGGGCGACGGGACGCGATGCCGAAGCGGTCTTGCCCGCTCGCCGTGCGGAACAGGCTCGGACCGAAGCCGAAGGTCAGCGTCAGGCCGCCGGGAGGCAGGTCGAGCGCCTCCCCGGTGTCGTCCGGCGGCGCATCCATCGGTCCCGAAGCGGGGCCGTACTTCCCGGCCGGGCGACCCTGGGTCATGCGGGCGGCGGCGACGGTCCAGTCCTGCAGCAGCTCCATGAGGCCTGCCCGGTCGAGGCCAGGCGCGGCATCGAACGCGGCGAAGTGGAGGCGGTCCTGCGCGGGCGTCGTGATGCCGGCCTGGTGGGCGCCGTAGAACGGGTAGGTCGTGGGGGCGGTGGACGCGCCGAGCACCGTGCGGTCGGCGGCGACGCCGGCGCCGATACCGACGAGGCCCGCACCGACGGTCGCGCCGGCGAGCCCGAGCATCCCGCGCCGGGAGAGCCCGCGCCGCGAATCGGTGGCGCCGGTGGTGGACGCGCCGGAGC
>JAEWJG010000136.1 GCA_023386675.1 Actinomycetes bacterium | reverse complement strand
ACGTCATCGCCGGCGCGCTCGGCGAGGGGGTCGACGGCACGGCGGCCGAGAAGGACTGGGCGTTCGTCGCGGAGTGGTTCCGGACGCGGGCCGGAGGCCTGCGATGAGTCGCTGGCTGATTGTCGGTTACGGCCGGGCGGGGGAGGTGCACGCGGCGGCGCTCTCGCGCGTCCCGTCGGCCGTCATCGCCGGTGTCGTCGAATCCTCGCCACCTGCTCGCGAAAAGGCATCCGCTGCCGGCTACGCCGTCCACGGCGATCTCGAGGAGGCGATCGAGCGGACCCGCCCCGACGCGCTGTCGGTGGCTCTGCCGCACGATCTGCACGAGTGGGCGGTCGAGGTAGCGGCGGCCAACGGGCTTGCCGTCCTCGTGGAGAAGCCGCTCGCACGCGACGCCGAAGAGGCGGAGCGGATGGTGGCCACCGCGAAGGCCGCCGGTGTCGAGCTCGGATCCCTGATGAACTACCGGGCCTACGCGCAACTGCGCTGGGTCAAGCGCATCATCGCCGACGGTACGCTACGGGTGCGCAGCGTCGTCGTCGAGGTCAACCTGCCGGCGCCCGTCCAGGTGCCCAGCTGGCAGGCGAGCAGGGAACGATCCGGCGGCGGTCTCCTCCGCACGGTCGGGGTCCATTACCTCGACCTGCTCGTCTGGTGGCTCGGCGTGCCGGAGCGGCTCGTGGCCCACGTGACCGGACCGCAGGACGAGGTCGCGGCGGCGCTGATCGCGCTGCCCGGCGACGTCAGCGCATCGGTTTCGGTGGCGGCTGTCGCAGTCCGCGGTGCTGGGGTGCGGATGACCCTCTGCGCCGACCAGGGGAGCGTCGTCATCGAAGGTTCTCAGGTAGTTTCATATCCCGTGGGGATGATTCCGCCAGAGCCGGAAGCCGAAGGTATGGACCTCCTTTACGGCGCAGGCCATCTAGAGTACTTTCGTGCAGCCGACCGTGCCGTCGGGCTAGGGGACCCGTTCCCCGTGCGGGGGGACGATGGGATAACCGCCGTACGTCTCGTAGATCTTTGGTATACCTCCGCGCGGACCGGCGGATGGGTCAGGCTCGATGAGTAGCCTCGCGACCCACCACGACGGGCTTTACCGGCACCGTGCTCGATGCCACTGACGGCGGCCGAGGGGCACGACTTGGAAGGGATGGACAAGTTGTCGCAGGGTACGCAGTTGGATGACCTCGAGCTCCAGCTGGGAGCGAAGGTCTCGAGCACCACCATCGCGACAGTCGTGCGGGCCGTGGATCTGTTGATGTACTTCAAGGACGCCCCGACCCGTGACCTCGGCGTCAGCGAGATCGCCGACGGGCTCGGAATGTCGAAGGCGGCCACGCACCGGATGCTCGCATCGCTCCGCGTGCGCGGTCTGATCGAACTCGACGAGACGACCCGCAGGTACACCCTCGGTATCGGCATCATGCAGCTCGGCCTCGCCTACATGGACCAGATCGACATTCGTCGAATGGCTCACCCGGAGCTCGTCCGGCTGTCCAACCGGACGAACGAGACAGCGACCCTGTCCGTCCGGGTGGATCAGCGCAGGCGCATCTACGTCGACGAGGTGGTGCCACGACGCGAGGTCATCATGTCGGTGAGCTTGGGCATCCCCTACCCGCTGCATGCCGGTGGGTCGTCGAAGGCGTTTCTCGCCTTCTACACGGAGGAGGAGGTCGACCGCTACCTCGACAGCGCGCTCGAGGCGGTGACCGACGGCACGATCACTGACACGGCGGCGCTGCTCAAGGAGCTGAGGCTCGTCCGTGAACGGGGCTGGGCGCGATCCATCGGGGAGCGCAGGAGCGGTGCGGCGTCGGTCGCCGCCCCGGTCTTCGACCACAACGGTAAGGTCGCGGCCGTCATCAGCGTGTGCGGGCCCAAGGAGCGGTTCGAGGCCGAGTTCGATGCCTGCCGCGACGCGTTGCTTGAGACGACCGCGCGTCTGTCCATGCGTCTCGGGTGGGCGCCAGGGCGCGCAAGTGAGGTAACCGCTCGCTGACCAGTCGGTCGGCTGGACCGGACCGCGCCTGACACGTCGGCCTACCCACCCACCGAGCTGCGCATGATGCAGCTGCGTGACCGCGGCTCCGTCAACCTGTCGGAGCGGCTCAGTCGACGCGGTTCGCCCAGCGCCAGTTGGCCAAAAAGCCGTCGGACTGTGAGCCGTAGAAGTAGGACCACGTGTGGGTGGCGGCGTACGGGCCGATCCGGTCGAAGACGGCCTTGCAGTCCCGGCGGCGCGCGCCGAGGGAGTACGCGATCGCCAGCCAGTTGTCGCACAGGATCGCGTTCGGGTGGCTCGGCGGGCCGAGGGCGCGCCACTTCGTGGCGCACGCGTCGATCTCGCGTTGCACGTCGGGGTCGCGGAAGTACGCGTGGGTCTGTGCGAGGCCCTGCGTCGTCACCTCGCTCCAGGTGTACTCACGCATCGCATACTCGAAGTGCGCGAACAGCGGCAGCATGGCGACACCCGCGCCGGGTGGGGCTGCGGTGGCCGCGACCCGGGCGACGGCGAACATGGCGTCGTGGGAGCCGTACCATTTCGCGCAACTGGCGATGGTGCCGTGCCCGGCTCGGCAGCCGCCGCCCGGTGTCCGAGATGCTCTGAGCCGTCCGGTGGCCCGGCGACACACGCCGGGCCACATCGCATGTGTGCTACGCGGCGGTGAAGGGCACCTTGGACCAGCTGAGCTGCTGGCCGCGATGGTTGACGGTCACGCGCAGGTAGTCGTTGGCGTTGCTCGACCCGTCGACGGTGATCCGGGTCAGGTTCGTCAGCGGCTGGGTGACGCCGTAGAAGCCTGGCCAGGACGAGCCGGCGGCGAGCGGGTGGTCGACGTTGAACACGTGGCTGTCGCCGTTGAACAGGTACACCTGTCCCTTGAACGCCGCGGACTCCCGCACGATCGCGGCGACGATCGGCTGGAAGCCGTAGGAGTTGGCGAACGACGGGTCGGGCACGGTCGGGTCGAACATGTCGGCCTGGGTCAGCAGCACGACGGAGCGCTGGTGCGCGC
>JAEWJG010000124.1 GCA_023386675.1 Actinomycetes bacterium | reverse complement strand
ACGCCCGAGAAGGTCTCGCCCACGTCGAACGCCGAGCCGTCCCGGTTGTAGCTGCGGTGGTCGTCCGCGGAGAACGTCGTCTGCTCGCTGTAGCGGCCGCTCAACAGACCCGAGGCGAGCGGTACGCGCGCGATGATGCCGACCCCGGCTTCGCGGGCGGCCGGGAGCACGCGGTCGAGCGGCTTCAGCCGGAAGGCGTTGAGGATGATCTGCACCGTCGCCGTGCCGGGATGCGCGATCGCGGCGAGCGCCTCGTCCACCGTCTCGACGCTGACGCCGTAGTTCTCGATCGCGCCCTCCTCGACGAGCGTGTCGAGGGCGTCGTACACGGCCTCGTTCGAGAACACCGCGGTCGGCGGGCAGTGCAGCTGGACGAGGTCGAGCCGGTCGACGCCGAGGTTGCGACGGGAGCGGTCCGTCCACTCCCGGAACTTCGCCAGTGTGAAATTGGCCGGGTCCTGGTCCTCGCGGCGGCCCATCTTGGTGGCGACGGTCAGCGGGAGCTCGGGATGCTCGGTGACGAACCGCCCGATGATCTGTTCGCTGCGCCCATCCCCGTACACGTCGGCGGTGTCGAAGAAGGTGACCCCGGACTCCGCCGCCGCCTCGAGCACGGCGAGGGCGTCGTCTTCGGAGACGTCCCCCCAGTCCGCTCCGAGCTGCCACGTGCCGAGTCCGACGACCGACACCTCACGTCCGGTCCCGCCGAGGATGCGCTGTTCCATATCGTCAGCGTAGGCGCTGCAGGCAGACCGCAGAACCGGCGGGCACGCGGCCCGCCGGTCCGCCGTCGGCCCACGCACATCAGGCGGCGGCCTCCGTCACCTCCTGGTTCCGGAAGTGGCCGGCGAGCATCGCCGCGACCCCCGCGACGGCCCAGCCCAGCAGCACCAGCCACGGGAAGGTCGCATCCGCGTCCGGGAAGTAGGAGAGGTCGCGCAGCAGCGTGACGGACGCGCCGGGCACGAACCACTGCCCGATCTCGCCCCACGGCCCGACCAGGAACTGCAGCGGCTGCGCCGCGGACGACAGCGGGTTGCCGACCAGCACGGTCAGCGCGGCCCCGACCGCGATGCCGATGCGGCCGAGCAGCGCGTTCATCCCGACGATGAACGAGGCGGTCGCGAACATCGAGAGGAAGACGGCGAGCGCGTTGACCCAGAAGCCTCCCTGCAGGATGCCAAACCAGCCCTGCAGGATGCCGGCGACGGCGAGGCCGACGGTCACGGCGTACACCGCCACGGCTGTGAGGCGGCGCCAGCTCCCGGCGACGAGCAGCGAGATGAGGACACCGCCGAGCATCCCGCCGAGGACCAGGGGGAACGCGGCCGCGGTCAGGCCGAGGCCCCGGGAGTCGGTGGAGGCGAGCGGGACAACGTCGGTCACCTTCACGGTGATGGTCGGCGCCTGCGTGCCGGCCGGCGCGCGACCGGCCGCGATCGCCTGCTGGACGGCGGCGTCCACCTGCTGCTGCGCCGACGCCTGGATGCGCGTCGCGACCTGCCCGAGGATCTGGCTGACCGCTGCGCCGTTCGCCGACGCCGTCAGGACCTCGGGCTGGTCTCCGAGCACGATGGCGCCGTAGACGTCGCGGCTGCGGATGAGGTCCACCGCCTCCTGCCGGGTCGCGACAGCGGTCGGGTCGAACGCGCCGTTCGCGGCCGTGTCGAGCTGCTTCTCGACGGCGGACACCGCCGTGCTGTTTCCCGCGATGGCGATCGGCAGATCCTTCACGGTCGAGGTGATGGTCGGCCAGAGGAAGGCCAGCAGCACGACGACGACCGCGGCGGCGGCGGCGATCGCGAGCAGGACGGAGCGCAGCCACGGGGTGTGCGGCGGCTGCGCAGGCGTGGATGCGGGGGTAGCGCCCTGCGGCGGGCGGGTCAGTGTGGCGCTCATGATCTCCTCCAAAAACGAATGCTCGTTCTTTATGGTGATGCGCGCATCCGCTATTGTCAAGAACGATCATTCTTTTTGGTGGGAGGAGGCGGCCCGGTGCCGAAGGTCACGGAGGAGCATCGCGCGGCCCGCCGCCGTCAGATCGCCGAGGCCGCCCTGCGCTGCTTCGCGCGCTCCGGCTTCCAGCAGACATCGATGGCGGACATCATCGCCGAGTCCGGGCTCTCCGCCGGCGCGATCTACGGGCACTACAAGAGCAAGGAGGAGCTGGTCGAGCTCGCGGTCACCGAGGTGCTCGACGCCCGCTTCCTCGACCTCGCCCAGGCGCGCACCCGCGACCCGCAACCCTCCCCCGCCGAACTCGTCGGTCTCCTGGTGCACGGCCTCACCGACCAGATCGGGGACCTCCAGCTCCTCCTCCAGGTGTGGGGCCAGGTGCCGATCAACCCGACCCTCGCCCGTCTCACCACCGGCATCGGCGGACGGATCAGGACGATGTTCGCCGAGTACCTGACCGAGTGGTACCACCGGCATCGCGGGATGGATGCGGCGGCCGCCCGTCGCGCCGGCCAGGAGGACGCGTCCCTCTACGTCGGACTCGTGCAGGGCTACGTCGTCCAGAGCGTGCTGTTCTCCGACTTCGACGGCGACGGGTACCTGGCCTCGGTCGCGCGGATGGATCCCCGCACGTCGGCAGCGCGCCCGGCCTGACCGATCAGGCGCCCGGCCACCACGCCGGGGTCAGGCGACCGACCAGCGCGAGGAACGCATCCACATCCCGCGGCCGCGGCCTCGTCAACCAGACGTCGATCGCGCCGATCGTCCCGTCGGCGAGCCAGCGGGCGATGGCGCGCCGGTCGGTGTCGTCCTCGGCGGGCACGACGAGCGAGTGCTGCTCCAGGAGCAGGTCGACCGATCCCTGGAAGTGCTCGCTGAGCATCGCGTGGAGGCTGGCGGAGCCGCTCTCGGCGCCGAGCCCGCGCCGGTAGATCGCGTCGTGGCGGTCGACGTGGCTGAGCACCGCCCGCGTCACGCCGACCACCGCGGCGGCCGCGTCCGACGGCTCGACGTCGACGAGGTACTCGGCGCGCAGCGCATCCAGTTCCGATCGCAGGACGCGCTGCAACAGGTCGGCCGGCGACGCCGCGTACTCGTACACGGTCGACCGGTGCACGTCGGCGGCGGCAGCGAGCGCCGAGACGGTCACGTCGCCCACCGGCCCACGGGTCGCCAGGTCGAGCACCGCCTCGCGGAGGCGGGCGTAGGTCTTCTGCTGGCGGGCGTCCACCGGACGATCGTACAATGGAGTTATCCGACAGGTGTCGGATAACGAAAGGAGATTTCCCATGGCTCAGTACGACGTCGCCGGCCGGTCCGCGATCGTGACCGGAGGCGGCTCGGGCATCGGGCGCGCCATCGCCGTGACGCTCGCGGCGAGCGGGGCGGCGGTCCTCGTCACCGACCTGAACGAGGAGAACGCCCAGGCCGTCGTGGCCGAGATCGAGGCCGCCGGCGGCACCGCCCGCGCGCTCGTCGGCGATGTGACCGACCCGGCCTTCGCCGACGCCAGCGTCGCTGCCGCGAACGAGCTGGCCCCGCTGCGCATCGCCGTCAACAACGCCGGCATCGGCGGAGCCGCAGCTCCCGTCGGCGAGTACCCGCTCGACTCGTGGCGCAAGGTCATCGAGGTCAACCTCAACGCCGTGTTCTACGGGATGCAGGCGCAGCTCGACGCGATCGGCGCGAACGGCGGCGGCGCGATCGTCAACATGGCGTCCATCCTCGGCAGCGTCGGGTTCGCGAACTCGTCGGCCTACGTCACCGCCAAGCACGCGCTGCTCGGCCTGACGCAGAACGCCGCGCTGGAGTACGCGGGCAAGGGCGTGCGCGTCGTCGCGGTCGGCCCCGGCTTCATCCGCACCCCGCTCGTCGCCTCGAACATGGACGCCGACGCGCTGGCCTTCCTCGAGGGCAAGCACGCCCTCGGCCGCCTGGGCGAGCCGGAGGAGGTCGCAGCCCTGGTCGCGTTCCTCGCGTCCGACGCCGCGAGCTTCATCACCGGCAGCTACCACCTGGTCGACGGCGGCTACACCGCCCAGTGATCCACAGGGGTCCCTTTCTCCACAGATTCCGGGACCTCTGCCGCGCCCGGTCACGCTCGCTCTAGTGTGAGGAGCGTGACCGAGCACGACACCCCCGACCCCCTGTCCGACGAGCTGCTGGAGCGCATCCGCGAGCGCGCCGACGGCTACGACCGCGAGAACCGCTTCTTCACAGAAGACTTCGCCGAGCTGGTGGATGCGGGATACCTGCGCGCACTCGTCCCCGCCGAGTTCGGCGGGCTCGGGCTGAGTCTGGAGCAGACCGCGCGACTGCAGGTGCGTCTTGCCGGAGCCGCCCCGGCGACCGCGCTGGCCGTCAACATGCACCTGGTCTGGACGGGTATCGCCAAGACGCTGCGCGACCGCGGCGACGACTCGCTGGAGTTCGTGCTGCGTGATGCAGGCGCCGGGGAGGTATTCGCGTTCGGGCTCAGCGAAGCGGGCAACGACCTCGTCCTGTTCGGGTCGACGACGGAGGCACGTCCGCAGGACGATGGCTCGTACACGTTCCACGGGCGCAAGATCTTCACATCCCTCTCCCCCGCGTGGACGCGGCTCGGAACGATGGGGCTCGACACCACGAGTCCCGATGCGCCGAAGATCGTCTACGGCTTCGTAGACCGGGCCGGCGGCGGGTTCGAGATCCGCGAGGACTGGGACACGCTCGGGATGCGCGCCACACAGAGCAACACGACCGTGCTCGACGGCGCCCGCTCCCCCGCCGAGCGGATCGTGCGCCGACTCGATCCCGGTCCGAATCCCGACCCTTTGGTGTTCGCGATCTTCGCGAACTTCGAGATCCTGCTGGCCTCCGTCTACACCGGTCTCGGCGCGCGGGCGCTCGACCTCGCGGTGGCCGCGGCCCACCGGCGCACGAGCCTGAAGAACGACGGTCGCAGCTACGCCGACGACCCCGACATCCGGTGGCGGGTGGCGGCGGCTGCGATCGATCAGGATGCGCTCCTCCCCCAGCTGGACGCGCTCGCGCACGACGTCGACGCGCTCGCCGACCACGGGCGGCTCTGGTTCCCGAAGCTGGTCGGACTCAAGATCCGGGCGACCGAGACGGCGCGGCGCGTCGTCGACCAGGCGATCCGGGTGTCGGGCGGCTCCACATTCTTCGCCGGGAACGAGCTCGGCCGGCTGTACCGGGACGTTCTCGCCGGCCTCTTCCATCCGTCCGACGCGGAGTCGGCGCACAACACCGTCGCGACGGCGTGGCTCGGGCCGGTCGAGGACTAGCGGGAGGAACGATGCACGAGATCACGGCGAAGCACTTCGCAGAGCGGCTCGAGCGCGGCGCGCAGCAGGCAGCGCGCGCGGGATTCGACGGCCTGATCGTGGCCCCGGGTCCGGATCTCGCATACTTCGCCGACTACCTCCCCGTCGCGACGACCGAGCGCATCACGCTGCTCGTCATCCCGGCCGAGGGCGAGCCGTCGATGCTGGTGCCTGCGTTGGAGCTCGGCGGGGCGGCCCAGACCCGCGCCGCCGGCGCCCTCCGCCTGGTCGACTGGTCCGACGGCGAGGACGAGTACGTCCCGGCCGCGAACCTGCTTCGGCCGGACGGGCGGTACGCCATCTCGGACGCCACCTGGGCGATGCACCTCCTCGGCCTGCAGCAGAAGCTGCCCGGAGCGCGCTTCGAGTCGATCTCGAATGCGCTCCCGCTGCTGCGAGCCGTCAAGACGGCCGACGAGGTGGACCGGCTCGCCGCGGCCGGTGCCGCCGCCGACGCGACCTTCGAAGACGTGCTGAGGCTGCCGTTCGCCGGCCGCACCGAGTTGCAGGTCGCCGAGGACCTCGACCGGCTGCTCCGCGAGCACGGCCATGCACAGGTCGACTTCACGATCGTGGCCGCGGGCCCCAACGGAGCGGATCCGCATCACGAGCCCGGCGGACGCGTGATCGGCGAGGGCGACATGGTCGTGCTCGACTTCGGCGGTCTGCAGGACGGTTACGGGTCCGACACGACGCGGACGGTGCACGTCGGCGAGCCGACCGACGAGGAGCACGAAGTGTTCGAGGTCGTGCGGCACGCCCAGCAGGCCGCCTTCGAGGCGGTCGCCGTCGGCGTCCCCTGCCAGGAGGTGGATCGGGCCGCGCGCGCCGTCATTCGCGATGCCGGCTACGGCGAGTACTTCATCCACCGGGTCGGGCACGGCATCGGCGTCACGACGCATGAGCCGCCGTACATGGTGGAAGGAGAAGAGCGACCGATCGAGGCGGGGATGTGCTTCTCGATCGAGCCGGGTATCTACCTGCCCGGGAGGTTCGGGGTCCGGATCGAGGACATCGTGGTGGCGGCGGAGGACGGCGCGCACCGCCTCAACAACTCCAGCCGCGAACTGCACCTCGTCGGGTGAGGTTCGGCGCGAACGAGCGTTACGCGCGGAGTTGCGCCTGCTGCGCTTGGCCGCTCTCGCGGGCCAGCCGGGAGCGGCGGCGAGCGAACGGCAGCGCCACGAGGCGCCATCCGACGAGGAACACGCCGAGGACGACGGCGGCGACCGCGATGAACAACGGCTGCACGCCCTGGCCCGCCGAGGTGCGGATCAGCATGCCCACGGCGACCGTCATCAGCCAGATGGGCGCGCCCGGCCAGATGATCGCGAGGGGACGGTGCCACGCCCAGGTGACCAGCCAGCCGACGACCAGCCCGACGAGGAACGGCCACAGCGTGTCCAAGATGCCGGCCACGGAGTTCGCCTCACTGTGGCTGCGGCGCCCGATCAGCACGAACAGGGTCACGAGAGCCGCGTCGATGACGAATGCGACGAGCGCGGTCCTCCAGGGCTTCACCTGTTCAGAGTACGCAGAGCCTCCCGAGCGTTGGCTGGGCGGAACCCGTGTTGATACTGGCCGTTATCGAGAACAGACGAACTCCATGAGGGTATCCACAAGCGGCACGTTGTCCACCGATTCCGGACCCGCTCGACACCGCGTCCATCCCCCTCAATAGACTGACGACGAGCCGCCACCCGAGCCCTGGAGCCCCCGTTGCCGAACTTCGACTTCCTCACCCAGCCCGCGCTTCCGCGCCCCGATGCGACGCTCGACGACGCCGCGCGGATCGCCGCAGAGCACTTCCGGCTGGAAGGCCACATCGTCGAACTGGGAAGCAACCAGGATCGCAACTTCCGCATCGACACCGGTGCAGAGCGCTTCGTGCTCAAGCTGGCCAACCCGGTGTTCTCGGCCGATGAGCTGCGTGCGCAGAATGCGGCGCTCGCCGTGCTCGACGGCTCCGGGGTACGCATCCCGTCGGTCCTCGCATCGGCCGGGGGCGACGAACTCGTGGAGGTCGAGGTGCAGGGGGTGACGCTGCTCGCGCGGGTGCTCCGGTACCTCGACGGCGAGCCGCTCACCGACGTCGGGCGTCCGACGCGCGAGCAGCTCCGCACGCTCGGCACGCTCGCCGGCCGTGTCGCCGGCGGTCTCGCCGAACTCCGGCACCCGGGGCTCGACCGCACCACCCAGTGGGACGCGCGCATCGGCGGCGAGGTCGTGGACCTGCTCCTGGAGCACGTGGAGCAGCCGGCGAAGCGCGCGGCCGTGCGCGAGGCGACGGATGCGGCACTCGCCCGTCTCGAGCCGCTGCGCGGGCGCCTGCGGGTGCAGGCGGTCCACGGCGATGTGACGGACGACAACATCGTGCTCGGCGAGGGCGGTCCCGGCGTCATCGACTTCGGCGACGTGTCCGACGGCTGGCTCGTGGCCGAGCTCGCCGCGACCGTCGCGAGCGCCCTGCACCACGTCCCCGACGAGCCGCTCGCCGTGCTGGACGTGGTGGAGGCGTTCCACGCCGAGGCGCCGTTGGACGACATCGACCTCGCCGCCCTCTGGCCCCTGGTGGTCCTGCGCGGCGCCGTGCTGGTGGTCAGCGGGGAGCAGCAGGTCGCACTCGAGGCGGACAACGTCTACGCCGCCGAGAACCGGGCGCACGAATGGGTCGCATTCGACGTGGCCCGGCGACTCGACGCCGGCGAGGTCGAGACGCTCATCCGGGCGCGGCTGTTCGGCAACGCCTCGGGGCCGACGTCCGTCGGACGCCTGCTCGAGGAGGACTCGACGCCCGAGCAGCTCGTCGATCTCTCCGTGACGGCGCGGGAACTCGACTTCGGCGCGTGGCTGCGCCACGACGCGGAGGACGCCGTCCTCGACCGCGTGCAGCGCGAGCATGGTCGCGCGATCACCCGCTACGCCGAGGCGCGGCTCACACGGGCACGGGCGGACCGGTCCACGCCGTCCAAAACGATCGCCCTCGCGGCCACCGTCTCGGCACCGGAGGCTTTCGAGATCCTCGCACCGTTCGCCGGGGAGCTGCTGCTCACGGACGGCTCCTGGCTGCTCCGCGCGGACGGCATCGAGCTCTGGCTCGACGGCCTGACCCGGCCGCTCACCACCGAGACGGTCGCCGCGGGCGACCGCATCGGCAGCGCGATCCGCCTCACGGCCCAGCTCAGCACCGTCGCGGGGCACCGGCCGCCCGCGTTCGTGACCCCCTCGCTGCCGCTCGCCGCCTGGACGACAGTGTCGCCGGACCCTTCAGCACTCTTCGGCCTCGACGTCGCGGCGCCGATCCCCGATGAGGAGGCCTCCCTGGCGCGACGGGACGCGACCTTCGCCGAGGTCCAGGAGCACTACTTCGCGCATCCACCGCTGATCGAGCGCGGTTGGCGCCACCACCTGGTCGACACGCGCGGCCAGAGCTACCTCGACATGGTCAACAACGTGACCCAGATCGGTCACGGGCACCCCCGGCTGGTCGAGGCGGTGCGCGACCAGTGGGCTCGACTCAACACGAACTCGCGGTTCCACTACGACGAGTTGTCCCGCTTCACCGAGCGTCTCGCCGAGATCGCTCCGGAGGGTCTCGACACCGTGTTCCTCGTGAACAGCGGGAGTGAGGCGGTCGACCTGGCGCTGCGGCTCGCGCAGATCCACACCGACCGGAAGACGATCCTCGCCGTGACCGAGGCGTACCACGGTTGGACGATGGCCTCCGACGCCGTCTCGTCCTCGCTCGGCGACAACCCGCGGGCGCTCGAAACGCGTCCCGACTGGGTGAAGCTCGTCGCCGCACCGAACGCGCTGCGCGGCACGCACCTCGGCGCCGACTCGGGACCGGCGTACCTGGCCGACCTGGATGCCGACCTCGCCGAGCTCGACGCCGCCGGCATCGAGGTGGCCGGCTACATCGCCGAGCCGGTGTTCGGCAACGCGGGCGGCCTCATGCTGCCGGACGGGTACCTGGCCGGCGTCTACGAGCGCATCCGCGCACGCGGCGGCGTCTGCATCGCCGACGAGGTGCAGGTCGGGTATGGGCGGCTCGGGCACTACTTCTGGGGCACCGAGCAGCAGGGCGTCGTGCCCGACGTCATCACGATCGCCAAGGCCATGGGCAACGGCCAGCCGCTCGGCGCCGTGATCACCCGGCGTGAGATCGCGGAGTCGTTCGCCGCCGAGGGCAGCTTCTTCTCCTCGGCGGGCGGCAGCCCGGTGTCGGCGGTGGTGGGACTGACCGTGCTGGATGTGATGCGCGACGAGGGCCTGCAGCAGAACGCCGCCGAGGTGGGCGACCACCTCGCCGCCCGGCTGCGCGCGCTGGGCGACCGGCACCCGCTCGTCGGCGCCGTCCACGGGATGGGGCTCTACCTCGGAATGGAGCTGGTTCTCGACCGCGAGACGCTGGCTCCGGCCACCGCCGAGGCGGCGCTGATCTGCGAGCGGATGCTCGCCGAGGGATGCATCGTGCAGCCCACCGGCGATTACAAGAACGTCCTCAAGATCAAGCCGCCGCTCTGCATCACCCGCGAGAGCGCGGATCGCTTCGTGGACGCCCTCGACCTGGTGCTGGCGACGCTGTAGCGCCGCCGAGCACCCGGGCGGCCTCCTCAGCGATCGCGGCGGCGACCGCGTCGAGCACCGCCGACCGCAGCGACCACTGGTGCCAGTAGAGCGGCACCTCTTCCACGCGCTCGTCGTCGAGCGCGACGAGCGCGCCGTCCGCGACGAGCTCGGCGGCCTGAAGGTCCGGGAGCATCCCCCATCCCAGCCCGAGCACGGCCGCCTCGACGAACTGGGTGGAAGCGGGGACGAAGTGGCGAGGCGGTCGCGCATCCGGCGCGAAGCCGGCGAGGTAGCGGTCCTGCAGCGCGTCCTTGCGGTCGAACACCAGGACCGGCGCGGCGGCGGCGGCATTCGGCGTCCATCCGTCCGGACACCAGCGCGCAGCGAACGCCGGGCTGGCGGCCGCCCGGTAGGTCATGGACCCGAGCGGTCGGGCGATGCAGCCCTGCACCGGCTCGGGGTCCGAGCCGATCGCTGCCATGGCCGTACCGTCGCGCAGGCGGTCGAGGGTGTGCTCCTGGTCGTCGAGCACCAGCTCGAACGCGACCCCATCGAGCCCGGCCAGCGCAGGCAGCACCCACGTGGCCAGCGAGTCGGCGTTCACCACGAGCGGGACGACCGCGCGGCCGGGGCCGCCGGCCAGCGCCGCGTCAGCCTCGGCCTCCAACAGCTGCAGCTGCCGCGCGAGCCGGAGGAGGACGCTGCCCGCTTCGGTCGCCGCAGTCGGCTTGCCGCGCCGGACCAGCACGCGCCCGCTCTGCTCCTCCAGGGCTTTGATCCGCTGGCTGACAGCCGACGGCGTGACATGCAACACGGCGGCGGCGCTCTCGAACGAGCCGCCGTCGATCACCGCGGCGAGAGTCCGCAGATGCTCGCGATTCGTCGTCATGAAGCAATGCTAATGGCGATCAAGAACCCTGAGCTGTACTTACTATCCGCCTGACCATAGCGTCGGAGGGTGCTCGCAACGTTCTTCACCGGCCTCGGCTCTGCCGCCTCCCTCATCATCGCCATCGGCGCGCAGAACGCCTTCGTCCTCCGGCAGGGCCTGCGCCGCCAGCACGTGCTCGCGATCGTGGTCATCTGCGTCCTCAGCGACGCCATCCTGATCGCAGCCGGCGTCGCCGGGATCGGCGTCATCGTGAAGAACGCGCCGATCGCCCTCCAGATCGTGCGCTGGGCGGGCTTCGTCTTCCTCATCGGGTACGCGGTGTTCGCCGCGCGCCGCGCCCTCAAGCCGGAGTCGCTCAGCGCGTCCGGCGCCGTCGCCGGTTCGCTGGCGGCCGCGATCGGCACGTGCCTGGCCATCACCTGGCTGAACCCGCACGTGTACCTCGACACGGTGCTGCTGCTCGGCTCGCTCTCCGCGTCGCACGGCGACCCGGGACGCTGGGTCTTCGGGGCGGGGGCGGCGACGGCCAGCCTGCTGTGGTTCGGGATGCTCGGCTTCGGCGCCCGCTTCGCTGCCCCGGTGTTCGCGAAGCCGGTCGCGTGGCGCATCCTCGACGGCGCTATAGCCGTGCTGATGCTCGTGCTCGCGGTGCTGCTCGTCGTCTGAAC
>JAEWJG010000095.1 GCA_023386675.1 Actinomycetes bacterium | reverse complement strand
GATGTTCAGCGTCGACTGCATGGCCGACGACATCGAGATGCCCTTCAGCGGGACGTACGAGCCGTGGTAGACCACCTCGGCCATGGACGCCTGGAAGAAGAACGTCAGGAAGGTGCCCGACAGCAGGATGACGATGAAGCTGTAGAGCGCGACCTCGCCGAGCAGGAACGACCAGTGGTCGGGGAAGATCTTGCGACCGAACTCCTTGACGGCGCCCGAGATGCTGGTGCGGTCCTCGAGGTAGTTCGAGGCGGCCGCCACGAATCCGCCCTTCTGCGGGGCGGTCGACGGTGCCGCAGGCCGTGCGGCGGTGGTGGTGCTCAATGGCGCTCCCAGAAACTCGGGCCGACGGGCTCGTGGAAGTCACTGCGGGCGACCAGGTAGCCATCGGCGTCGACGGTGATCGGCAGCTGCGGCAGTGGCCGCTTCGCCGGTCCGAAGATGACCTGCGCTTCGTGCGTGATGTCGAACTGCGACTGGTGGCACGGGCAGAGCAGGTGGTGCGTCTGCTGCTCGTAGAGCGCCACGGGGCACCCGACGTGCGTGCAGATCTTGGAGTAGGCGACGATGCCGTCGTAGTTCCAGTTCTCACGGCCCTTGGAGACGTGGAGGTCCTCGGGCTTGAGGCGCATGAGCAGCACGGCGGCCTTCGCCTTCTGCTCGAGCATGTCCTCGGCCTCGTTCAGGCCCTCGGGGATCACGTGGAACGCGCTGCCGAGGGTGACGTCGGAGGCCTTGATGGGCGTGCCGGTTGGGTCGCGGGTCAGGCGGACGCCCTTGGCCCACATGGTCTGCGAGAGGGCCTCGACCGGGTCGACGTTCTGCGGAGCGAGACCGCGGAACAGGACGACGGCGGGGAGGGGGAAGACGACGAGGGCGCCGATCAGGCTGTTGCGCACCAGGGTGCGGCGGCTGAAGCCGGACTCCTCGTCGGCCTGGCGGAAGATCTCGGCCGCGCGCTCGGTGGACGCCTCGCTGCCGCGCACCGGGTGTCGGAGGTCGACGCCCTCCTTCTCGTGCATGAGCGCCTTGCCCCAGTGGACCGCGCCGATGCCGATGGCGAGGAGCGCGAGGGCGCTGCCGATGCCGATGAAGAGGTTGTTGAGGCGGACCGAACCCGGGTCGCCGTCGACGATCGGGAACGCCATGTAGGCCGCGATGGCCCAGACGGAGCCGGCGATCGACAGGTAGAACAGCGTGTAGACGGTGCGCTCGGCGCGCCGCTCCTTCCTCGGGTCGAGGTCGGTGACGCGCGGCCGGTGCGGCGGGAACCCGGGGTTCTCGACGGCGTCGCGGATCACCACCGCGGTACCGGGGTTGCCGGTCCGGTGCTCCTCAGACGGACGGGCGGGCGTGAGCTCGTGCCCGCCGTTGTCGTCCTGTGCCATTGCTCTCCTTCTTACGCTGTGTTCTCGTGCCTGATGTGCCGGCTAGTTGCTCTTGGCCGTGATCCACACGGTGAGGGCGACGATGGCGCCCAGACCGAAGATCCAGAGGAACAGGCCCTCTGCCACCGGGCCGAGCGAGCCGAGCTCGAAACCGCCCGGGGAGGGGTTGTTCTGGATGTACTTCAGGTACGTGATGATGTCGGCCTTGCCCTGCGGCGTGATGTTGAGGTCGTTGAACACGGGCATGTTCTGCGGACCGGTGACCATGGCCTCGTAGATGTGCTGAGCGCTGACACCGGTGAGCGGCGGGGCGTACTTGCCCTCCGTCAGGGCGCCACCGGCGCCGGCGACGTTGTGGCACATCGCGCAGTTGATGCGGAAGAGCTCGGCGCCGTGGGCGGCGTCGCCCTTGCCGGCGAGGTACTTCTGCTCGGGGATGGACGGCCCCGGGGCGAGCGACGCGACGTAGTCGGCCAGCGCCTTCACCTGGTCGTCGGTGAACTGGACCGGCTTCTCCTGCGCCTGCGGGCCCTGCATCTGCATCGGCATACGGCCGGTGCCGACCTGGAAGTCGACGGCCGCAGCGCCGACGCCGATGAGACTCGGCGCGACCGTGGTGCCCTGCGCGCTCAGACCGTGGCAGGTGGCGCAGTTGGCCTGGAACAGCTTCTTGCCTTCGTCGACCGAGCTCTGGCTCGCGGCGGTGACCTGCTGCTCGTCGGCGGATGCTGTGGTGGTGGTGAACGCGGCGTAGGCGCCGCCGGTCAGTCCCAGGCCGATCGCGAGGAGCGCGACGGTGGCCAGCGGGTGGCGACGGCCGCCCTTGCGGGAGGCCTTGGCCGTACGGGCCGGCTTGACCGTGCTGGGGTTTTTCGGACGCATGGGGTGAAGAACGCTCCTGTTTCCTATCGGATGATGTAGATGACCGCGAACAGTCCGATCCACACGACGTCGACGAAGTGCCAGTAGTAGGAGACGACGATGGCGCTGGTCGCCTCCTTGTGGCCGAAGATCTTGACCGCGAACGCGCGGCCGATGACGAGGAGGAAGGCGATGAGGCCGCCGGTGACGTGGAGGGCGTGGAAGCCGGTCGTCAGGTAGAAGGCGGAGCCGTACGCGTTGGAGCTGAGCGAGATGCCCTCGGACACCAGCGTCGCGTACTCGAGCACCTGGCCGGAGACGAAGATCGCGCCCATGATGTAGGTCAGCGTGAACCACTCGACCATGCCCCAGCGCCAGAACTGCAGGACGCCGCCCGCACGGCGGGGCTGCATGCGCTCTGCGGCGAACACGCCGAACTGGCAGGTGACCGAGCTGAGCACCAGGATGATCGTGTTCGTCAGCGCGTACGGCACGTTGAGGTGCTGCGTCTCGGCGGCCCACAGGTCGGGCGAGGTGGAGCGGAGGGTGAAGTAGATCGCGAACAGGCCAGCGAAGAACATCACCTCCGAACCGAGCCAGACGATGGTGCCGACGGCCACGACGTTGGGCCGGCTGATAACCGGCGCACTCGCTGAGGGAGAAAGGGAGGTGCTCGTCACGTAACCCATTATGGCTGAAAAGAAGCCATGGTTTTCTCACCAAGGCGGCTTGAATCGGCTCGATTTCCGGTTAGGACAGCCTCAGTCGCCGCCGGACGGCCGGTATCGCCGTGGCGTGTCGGCCGCCGATAGGATCGCTTCATGGTCCACACGCAGTCCTGGTCATCCGTGCTGACGTCTCTCCTGGCGGGGGAGCACCTGAGCGTGGCGGACGCGGCCTGGGCCATGGACCAGGTGATGCGCGGCGAGGCGACGGACGCCCAGCTCGCCGCCTTCCTCATCGCGCTGCGCGCCAAGGGCGAGACGGTGGACGAGATCGTCGGTTTCCGCGACGCCATCCTCGACCACGCCGTCCCGCTCGAGGTCGACCCGATGGCGCTCGACATCGTCGGCACCGGAGGCGACCGCTTCGGGACGGTGAACGTCTCCACGACCGCGTCCATCGTGGCCGCAGCGGCGGGGGTGCCGGTCATCAAGCACGGCAACCGGGCCGCGAGCTCGTCGTCCGGCTCGTCGGATGTGCTGGCCGCGCTCGGCATCGACCTCACGCTCTCGGCCGACCGCGTCGCCGAGGTGCTGCGGGTCGCCGGCATCACGTTCGCCTTCGCGAGCGCCTTCCACCCGGGCTTCGGTAACGCAGGCCCGGTGCGCGCCCAGCTCGGCGTCCCCACCGTCTTCAACTACCTCGGACCGCTGTGCAATCCGGCGCGCCCCGAGGCGTCCGCGGTCGGCGTCGCGACGCTCGACCGCATCCCGCTCATCGTCGGCGTGTTCCAGACCCGCGGCGCGACCGCACTGGTCTTCCGCGGCGACGACGGGCTCGACGAGCTGTCGACCACCGGTCACAGCCACGTCTGGGAGGTCTCCCGGGGCCTCGTCACCGAGCACGACATCGATCCGCGCGACCTCGGGATCCCGCGCGCGCGCATCGAGGACCTGCTCGGGAAGGACGCCGCGTACAACGCGGCGGTCGTGCGTGCCGTGCTCGCGGGAGAAGAAGGCCCCGTGCGCGACATCGTCCTGCTCAACGCGGCGGCCGGGCTCGTGTCCTACGAGCTCGCGTCCGACCCGTCGAGGGTCCAGGTGTCCATCCTGGATCGTTTCCGTTCGCAAATGGCGGTCGCCGCTCACGCGATCGACTCCGGGGCCGCGGCCGCGAAGCTCGACGAGTGGGTGGCGGCGACGCACTGACAGCAGTGGAAGGAAGGGTTTCGATGAAGAAGCTCATCAACGACGTACCCGACGTCGTGACCGAGTCCCTCGCGGGGTTCGGCCGGGCTCACGCCGACATCGTCCGGGTGTCGCAGGATCCGAAGTTCGTCTCCCGGGCCGACGGCCCCGTGCAGGGCAAGGTCGGCCTGGTCAGCGGCGGCGGCAGCGGCCACGAGCCCCTCCACGCCGGCTTCGTCGGCAGGGGGATGCTGGACGCCGCCGTCCCCGGCGAGGTCTTCACCTCGCCCACCCCGATGCCGATCGTCGAGGCCACCAAGGCCGCCGACGGAGGCGCAGGCGTGCTCCACATCGTCAAGAACTACACCGGCGACGTCCTGAACTTCGAGACCGCGGCCGACCTGGTCGGAGCCGAGGGCATCACCGTGCGCTCGGTCGTCACGAACGACGACGTCGCCGTGCAGGACTCCCTCTACACGGCGGGACGCCGCGGCGTCGCCGGCACGGTCCTCGTCGAGAAGATCGCGGGCGCCTCCGCCGACCGCGGCGACGACCTCGACACCGTCACCGCCATCGCCGAGCGGGTCAACGCGAACGTCCGCTCGATCGGCCTCGCGCTGACCGACGGCACCGTCCCGCACGCGGGCGAGCCCGGCTTCGTGCTCCCGGAGGACGAGATCGAGTTCGGCGTCGGCATCCACGGCGAGCCCGGGCGCGAGCGCATCAAGCTCGAGCCGGCGGACCGCCTGGTCGACCGGATGATGGATGCGATCCTCGCCGACCTCTCGTACGAGGGCTCACCGGTGCTGCTGTTCGTCAACGGGATGGGCGGCACGCCGCTGTCGGAGCTGTACATCCTGTACCGCCGCGCGGCCGAGGTCCTCGACGAGCGGGGCATCCGCATCGAGCGCTCGCTCGTGGGGAACTACGTCACCTCGCTGGAGATGCAGGGCGCGTCCATCACCCTGCTCAAGCTGGACGACGAGTTCACGCAGCTGTGGGATGCGCCCGTCCACACCGCCGCGCTGCGCTGGGGCGTCTGACCGAGCCGGATCCGACAACGACAAGGAGGCGTCGATGACGCTGGACACGAACTGGGTGAAGGACTGGATCTCGGCCGCGGCCGACTCCGTCGCAGAGCACAAGCAGGAGCTCAACACCCTCGATCGCGAGATCGGCGACGGCGACCACGGCGAGAACATGGACCGCGGTCTCCGCGCCTCGGTCGCAGCGCTGGAGAAGCTGCCGGACGACGCGACGCCGAACGCCGCGCTGCGCTCCGTCGCGATGACGCTGATCTCGACGGTGGGCGGCGCGTCCGGCCCGCTCTACGGGACCGCGTTCCTCAAGGCGGCGGAGCCGGTGGGCGACGGCCAGGAGGTCTCCGATCAGGCCCTCGTGGCAGCCCTGGCGGCCGCCCGCGACGGCATCGTGTCCCGCGGCAAGGCGGAGCCCGGCGACAAGACCATGATCGACGCGTGGACGCCGGCCGTCGATGCCGCGCGGGCGGCTCAGGAGTCCGGGGCGTCCCCCTCAGGGCTCCTGGCCGCCGCCGCGGAGGCCGCCGAGAAGGGCGCGGAGGCGACAGAGCCGCTGGTCGCCCGGAAGGGCCGCGCCAGCTACCTGGGCGAGCGGTCCGCCGGGCACCGCGACCCCGGCGCGCAGTCGACCGCGCTGATCCTCCGGGCGGCGGCGCAGACGGCCGAGGCGGACGGATGAGCGGCAAGGTCGGCATCGTCTTCGTCTCGCACAGCTCCCGGATCGCCGAGGGGATGGTCGACCTCGCCGGTCAGATGGCCGGTTCCGTGCACCTGGTCGCCGCCGGCGGCACGGATGACGACCGGATCGGCACGAGCTTCACGAAGGTCATGTCCGGTGTCGGCGAGGCCGACGGCGGCGACGGCGTGGTCGTGATCAGCGACCTCGGCTCGGCGCTGCTGACGGCGGAGACCGTGCTCGACATGCTCGACGAGGACCAGCGGGCCCGCGTCCGCGTGGTCGACGTCCCGTTCGTCGAGGGCGGGGTGGCGGCCGCGGTCGCCGCCGAGTCGGGGAGCGGGCTGGACGCGGTCGCGGAGGC
>JAEWJG010000018.1 GCA_023386675.1 Actinomycetes bacterium | reverse complement strand
GTCCCCCTCCCCTTCTCCTCCCCCGCGAAGTGCAGGTAGTTGCGCTCTGTCACGGCGTGTCGACCGCAACTAGCTGCACTTCACCGGGGCGTCAGCCCGGAATGCGCGTGAGGACTACGAACTCGTTGTACGTGAACGCCTTCCCGGCAGCCCGCGGAAGCGGGAACGAGTACTCGCGCTCGACCGTCAGCCCGGCCCGCTCCGCCAGCCGGTGCAGGCCCGCGAAGTCCGTGAAGGTCACGTGCGTCGCGTCGCTGGCGTAGCCGCGCTCCTGCGGCGTGATGAACACCACCCGGCCGCCCGGCTTGATGTACGGCAGGTACATGCGCACCAGTTCCACCGCGAAGTCCGGGTCGACGTGCTCCACGACGTGCGCCATCAGCAGGGAGTCGAAGGCGCCCGGCTTCGCGTACTCGCTCGACGGGAACTCGTCGCTCGTGAACGACGTCAGTCCGCGGGCCCGGGCGATCGCCACCGACTCGGGATTGTGGTCGACACCGACCCCGTTGTTGCCCAGATGGGCCAGATTCCGGCCAAGGCCGCTCCCGACATCCAGGACGCGGCCGAGGTGCAGGCGCCGGATGTTCCAGCGGTAGGGCGCCTGGACGTTCAGCGTCCGGCGCCACCACGAGCTGTCGAGCCGCCGGAGGCGCTCGGCGTACTCGGAGCCGGCGGTGTCGCGGCCCTCGTTCGGGCCGCCGTCGGGGCGTCCGGCGGGATCGTCGGACATCAGCTGGCTCGTTCCGTGGACTGCATCCCTCCACGGTAGGGCACCCGGTACAGCCGCTTCAAAGCAAAATCCCAATACGATTCAGGAGAGAACTGTCCACTGTTCGATGGGATGAGCTGAATGGCAACTGGCAGGGGGACCACTGGTCCGACGAAACGCGACCGCCGCGAGGAGGCGCGCGAGACCGCCAGGAAGATGCGCGAGGAGGCCGCCAAGAAGGCCAAGCGCCGCAAGGTGATCGTGCAGAGCTCGGTCATCGTGGGCATCGTGGCAGTGCTCGCCATCATCGGCGTCGTCATCTTCACCAGCGTCGGCGGCGCCGGCTCGAGCGCGGCGAACCCGAAGAACATGGCGAGCGGCGGCCTGCTGCTCACGTCATCGACGAAAGCCACCGAGACGCCGGCCATCAAGAGCGGCGCGCAGCCGACGCCGACCAAGATGCAGCTCGACGGCAAGACCGCGCACATCCAGATCTGGCTCGACTACCAGTGCCCCTACTGCGACCAGTTCGAGACGGCGAACAACAGCCAGATCAAGCAGTGGCTGGACGAGGGATCGGCGACGCTCGAGATCCACCCGGTCGCGATCCTCGACAGCTCGCAGAACAAGCAGTACTCGACGCGCGCCGCGGCCGCCATGTCGTGCGTTGCGAACTCGCAGCCGTCGAAGTTCTTCGCGCTGAACGCGGCGATGTTCGCCAACCAGCCCGACGAGCAGACCGGCACCGGGCTCACGAACGCGGAGATCCTCAAGATCTTCAAGGACAACGGCGTCGACTCGAAGTCGATCACCGACTGTGTGAACAACCAGACGTACTCGTCGTTCATCACGAACATGACGCAGGGCGCGACCACCAACTCGCAGCTCAAGAACCCGACCTCGGGCGGCTTCGGCACCCCGACCGTGTTCGTGAACGGCGAGCGCTACCAGGGCGGCTTCACGAACGCGCAGCAGTTCGCCGCGTTCAAGGACGCGGCCGTGAAGGACGCCGGCTCGGGCAAGACGATCACCTTCCCGACCGCGAGCTGACCCGGTCCCTGACCGGCAGAGCCCCCGCCATCGGATCCCCAGCGGATCCCATGGCGGGGGCTTTCTCGTGAGGTGTACGTTCCGAAGCGACGACACGAGCGAGGAGGACGGACGCATGGAGCGCATCCCGGAGGACGGCGTCGACGACGTCGAGGTCGGCGAGACGGACGCAGGCGAGACGCCCGGCTGGGCCGACCCGGCCGACGGCGACGTCGACTACGCCCTGAACGACCCGGAGGCGGAGGCCGACTTCGCCGATGAGCTCGTCACGAACGACGCGGTCGCCGGCGAGACCATCTGGCCCGGCCCCGGCGACGGCAACGACGGCCCCACCGGCGGCCAGGCCCGCGAGGCCGAGCCCGTCTACGACGAGCACGGAGAGGACGCGGAGGACGACGGCGTGCTGACCGAGGAGGACGTCGAGGAAGAGGGGATCTGACCGGTCCCTAGGGCGCGTCGAGCGCCTCCACCACCCCGCGCGCGCTGCGCTCCAGGAACCCCACGATCTCCTCCGACGGCAGCTCGGTGCCGATCGCGCTCGCGACGAGCGCCTCCTCGGCGAACGCGATCCAGGAGCGCAGCGCGATGCGCAGCATCGGCGTGTCCGGCACTCCGAGTTCCAGGAAGACCGCGATCACGCGCTCCGCCTGCTCGCCGCGCGCCTCCTCCACGACCGCGCGCACCTCGGTGTCACCGGATGCGACGCCCCGAACCAGCGAGAAGAACGTCCCGCTGTGCTCCCGGACGAATGCGACGATGCGCGCGAGCGTGTCGTGGAGACGCTCCAGCGGCGGCAGGCCGGCGACCGGCTCCGTCGCGTGCAGCATGCTGTCGCGGGCGGTGCGCACCACATCCCGGTGCAGCCCCTGCTTCGAGCCGAAGTAGTGGAACAGCAGCCCGCGGGACACCCCCGCCCGCGCGGACAGCTCCTCTATGGACAGCTGGTCCAGCGGGTTGTCGGCGAGGAACGCGACCCCCAGCGCGACGAGCTGCGCGCGGCGCTCGTCCGGCGTCAGCCTCGTGCGCCGGTCGGATTCCATGGATCGAGCCTAACCGCCGCTCTTGGCGCCGGCACTGTTCGGATACACGAATGGATGCGTCCATGAACTATTGACACACGGTCAATAACGTTTAGGCTCACTCCTGGACCTGGCTGCGCTGACGCTGTCAAGTCCCCCGAACAGGAGGATCGATGAAGTTCCGAAAGCTCGCCGGGTCTCACGCCGGACGGATCGTTCTCGCAGCCGTCCCCGTGGCCGTCGTGTCCACCGTGCTCATGGCCGGTGTCGCGCAGGGAGCCGTCCCCGTGTCGTTCGCCGTCTCCGGCAGCCAGTTCCAGATCAGCGCGTCGAAGCTGGACGGCACCGGCTTCTCGCAGTACGCCGGTGTCGCCCCCGACACCGCGGGCAAGAACCATCAGGTCGCGATCGCCAACATCAAGTCGGCGACCCTGTCGGACCTGTGCCAGTCGGTCGTCACGGACACGCCGCTCGGCAAGGCCGGCATCCTGATCACCGCGGGCGGCGACGGCAAGCCGGCCAGCGCATCCGACCTGCAGATCGGCATGACCGACCTCAAGGGCGACTCGGAGTTCCACAACATCCGCATCGGCGTCGACGCCTCGACGGTGAACACCGCCGCCAAGGGCAGCGCCGGGGACTTCGCGCAGGACTCCGACACCGTCACGATCTCGAACCTCCAGCAGACCGCGTGGAGCACGCAGGCCTCCGTCTTCACCCTCACCGGGATGCACGTGCAGCTGACCGACGGTTCGAAGGGATGCTTCTGATCGTGGCCGCGCACCACGCGGGCGCGCCGGCCTCGGCGGGCGCCTGGGCCCGCTTCCGCGTTTGGCGCCGACGCCGCCCGTTCGTGGGCGGCGTGCTGACGGCCCTCGGCGGCATCGAGATGTTCTTCTCGGGGCAGCTCGACATCGGCAAGATCCACGTGCAACTCGGCATCGAGGGGCTGCAGGCGACGATCATCCCGATCCTGCTGGTACTGCTCGGCGTGCTCGCGATCACTATGCCGGCGCACCGCATCTTCTACGGCGTGATCGCGCTGGCCGTCGCGGTGTACTCGCTCGTGGGCGTGAACCTCGGCGGGTTCTTCATCGGGATGCTGCTGGCGACGGTCGGCGGAATCCTGACGGTGGCGTGGATGCCGAAGAAGGATGGGGTGGATGCGGTCGACGCGCCCGCCGACGATGGCGACGCGGTCACGGACTCCGGTGAGCAGGCCGCATCCGGCGCGGAGGTCCTCGGCCTGGGCGCGGCGGATGCGAACGCGGTCAACGCGCCTTCCGGGCCGCAGCACGAGGGCACGACCGCATGAGGCGCGCACGCCCGGGCGTCGTCGCGGGGGCGCTGATCGCCTGCGTGGCGGCCGCACTCGCCGGGATCGGCGCGGCCCGCGTGCCGACGGCGGCTCCGGCGGCGCTGTGCATCCCGCTCTTCACGTCCTGCAGCTCGTCGAGCCCGTCGCCGTCACCGTCGCCGTCCGACCCCGTTCTTCCTGGCGTCCCATCGCTGCCGCTCCCCTCGTCCGGTGCGCCGATCGCCCCGGGCGCGACACCGACGCCGACCGCTCCCCCGACTCCGGCCGGCCCGGACGGCGGAGCCCCCGTCTTCACCCAGCCGCCCGCGCAGCTCGGCAGCCGCTCCCTCTCGTTCTCGGGGCTGAAGGGCATCAGCGTGGTGACCGTCCCGCTCGCCGACGGCCGCCGCATCCCGGTGCTGAAGATCTCGGCCGACGCCATCACGATCGACGGCTTCAGCCTGACCGTGCGCAAGGATACGGGGCCCATCCTGGCGACGACCGCCGATCAGATGGCGCTGCGCGGCAACGTGCAGGTCTACCTGGACTCGGTGACCGCGACCGGCCCCGACGGCACGCCGATCACGCTCGGCGCAGCGACTCCCCCGCCCGCCGACGGCCTCCCGCCGCAGCTGCTGCGCGTCACGCTGGGCCTCGTCGGCGTCACCGCGGACAGCATCCACTTCACCGCGCCGCATCAGCACCTGTCGGAGTAGGCGGAGCGCCCTCATCGGGTGGGCCCGGCACGCCGTTACGCCGCCGGCCGTAACCGCATGTCCGGACCACTCGTCAGCTCTAGTTGACGCAACACGCCGTGGTGCGGGGGCGCCGCGCGGCGTGTTGCGTCAACTGTTGCGTCAACTGCGCAAGCCGCCGCGG
>JAEWJG010000352.1 GCA_023386675.1 Actinomycetes bacterium | reverse complement strand
CCCTCCGGCGTCGCCCGCAGGATGCGCGCGCGGCCGTCGGTGGGATGCGGCAGCCGCTCGACCAGTCCGGCCCGCTCCAGCGCCCGCAGCACCTGCGAGGTCATCATCGGGTCGGTGGCGGCGAAGCCGGCCAGGTCGACCTGGGTGACGAGGCGCTCGGGCTCCCGGTCGGCGAGCCAGGTGAGCGAGGCCAGCAGGACGTACTGGACGTGGGTGAGCTCGTGCGGGGCGAGCGCCGCCCGCATGGCGGCCTGCCAGCGGTTCGTCACGCGCCACAGCAGGAGGCCGGGGCTCTGCGACGCGGCCGGGAATCGGCTCCCGAGCCCGGCCTCAGGCACCCGCGCCGACCCGCTGCTCGGCGGCGTGGAGCAGCTCGGCCATCGCGACGGGGAAGTCGCCGGCGATCTGCGGGCCGAGCTCCGGTCCGACCTCGTCGGCGCCAGGACCGTCGATCTCGAGCGTGTGCGCGACATCCGTTCCGCCGTCGGGGCGGGGTGCGAGGGTGTGACGGAAGGTGAGCGCCAGGTCGCCGAACACCGTTCGGTCGGCGTATACGCGGGCCGGCTCCAGCTCGACGATCGTCGAGGTCATCGCCTCCTGGCCTTGCGGGGTCACCGTCACCTCGGTGCCGACGGCGAACGGCCCGTGCAGCTCGAAGCGGTCGCTGGCGGGGCCGAGGGGGATGCCGCTGTGCAGGTCGCGCAGGGCGGACCAGACCGCCTCGGCGGGTGCGGTGGTGGTGGCGTCGTAACTGGTGGTCCACATGGGGTCGTCCTCTCGTCGAAATACCAAGCGCGCTTAGCGTATCGCGATCGGGTAGACTCCACAACTGAACTTCGGCGAGGGATGCCCGGACGAGTCCGGGAGTCCGTGATCGACGCGGTGGAGCAGGCTTCGCAGTCTTTCCTCGCGCACTTCGATGCGTTCGAGTCGAACAACACCAACACTGCGGGCCTCGCGGCTCGCCCGACAGCCGGCCCCGAGCCGGCGAGGAGTAATCATGGCGACTGAAGAGTCCAACAAGGTCAGCGCCGAGCTGCGCGACAGCTTCGGCAAGGGCGCGGCCCGCAAGATCCGCGCCGTCGGCAAGATCCCCGCGGTCATCTACGGCCACGGCACCGACCCCGTCCACGTCACCCTCCCGGGCCACCAGGTCTCCCTGCTGCTCCGCAAGGCGAACGCGGTCCTCGACCTCGACATCGAGGGCAACGGTCAGCTCGCCCTGGTGAAGGACGTCCAGAAGGACCCGGTGTCGCAGGTCATCGAGCACCTCGACCTCGTGATCATCCGCCGTGGCGAGAAGGTCGTCGTCGAGGTCCCCGTGCACGTCGAGGGCGAGCCGTTCTCCGGCACCATCGCGGTGCTCGACATCCCGACCATCAAGCTCGAGGCCGAGGCCACCCACATCCCGGAGCGCATCGTCATCGACGTGACGGACGCCGAGGAGGGCACCCAGTACCACGCGAAGGACTTCGCCCTTCCGGCCGGCGCCACCCTCGCCGAGGACGAGGACCTCCTCATCCTGAACGTCGTCGTCCCGGCCGCCGCGCGCGCCGAGGACGAGGAGACCGAGGCTGCGGAGGAGGCCGCGGAGGCCGAGGCCGAGGCCGGCGAGAACGCCGCGGAGTAACTCCCTCCATGGACGCACCCTGGCTCGTGGTCGGGCTCGGCAACCCCGGGCCCGGCTACGCCGCCACGCGTCACAACGTGGGCCAGATGGTGCTCGACGAGCTCGCCTCGCGCGGCGGTCTCACCTTCAAGACCCACAAGACGAACGCGACGGTCGCCGAGGGCCGGCTGGCTCCCGGCGGCCCGCGCTTCATCCTCGCCAAGCCGAACACGTACATGAACGTGTCCGGCGGCCCGGTGGCGCAGCTGCTGCGCTTCTACTCGCTCGACCCGTCGCGCCTGATCGTCGTGCACGACGAGCTGGACATCCCGTTCGACACCATCCGCCTCAAGAGCGGCGGCGGCCACGGCGGCCACAACGGCGTCCGGGATGTCATCTCCGCCATCGGCACCGGCGACTTCACCCGCGTGCGGGTCGGCGTCGGCCGGCCGCCCGGGTCCTCGGGTGCGGCGGACCACGTGCTCAAGGCGTTCTCGTCCATCGAGCGCACGAACCTCCCGATCCTGGTCGCCGATGCGGCGGACGCGGTCGAACAGATCGCCGCGGAGGGCCTCACCTCGGCGCAGAACCGGTTCCACGCCCGCTGACCCCGACGCCCGGGAAGGTCACGGGTAACCCTCAGCGGCAGCCGGGTCAACGCCCGGGACCCCGCCAGCGCCCGCGCGTAGCGTGAGCCGCATGGAGTTGTTCACGCGCGAGTGGGGCACCGGCGACCGCTACGCCGTCCTCGTCCACGGCGTCATGTCGGACTCGCGCAACTGGCGGCGCGTCGGCCCTGTGCTCGCGGCCCGCGGCTACCACGTCGTCGCCGTCGACCTGCGGGGCCACGGCCACAGCGCGCACGCCGACGAGTACTCCGCCGAGCTGATGGCGCAGGACATCGTCGACAGCGTTCCGGTGCGGCCGGAGCTCGTGATGGGCCACTCCCTCGGCGGCCTGACCGTCAGCCTCGCCATCGAGCGCCTCGACCCGCAGCGCGTGATCTACATCGACCCCGCCTTCTCGTGCCCCGCGACGAACGGGTTCCTGCGCTGGCTCGCGCCGGCGTTCCTCCGCACCCTCGCGCGCCAGTCCGCGGCCCGCATCGCCAAGCGCAACCCGCGCTGGGACCCGGCCGACGTCGCCATCGAGGTGGAGACGTTCAAGGCGTTCGACCGTGCGCTTCTGCCGGTCGTCGTCACCCCGTCCGCCATGCGGGCGCCGGAGGTGATGGCCGTGCCGTCGCTCGTGATGCTGGCCGACAACTCCCAGCTGGTGAAGCCGGAGCTCGCCGAGCGCCTCCGCGCGGACGGCTATGAGGTGCGCGTCGTCCCGGGGTCGGGGCATGTCATCAACCGCGACGACCACGACGGGTTCATGCGGGCCCTCGCGGGATGGATCTAGCCGAAGCAGGGAGAGGCCACCACCCCTTCACCTGTCGGTGGTGACACGTAGAATCGACCGAGTGATACTCCAGGGTCTGGTCGCCGCACTCGCACGCGAGTCCTCGTTCGCCGACGCGCTCTCCCATGCGGCGCGCGACGCCGACTTCTCGCTTACCGACGGCCTCCGCGCTCCGCTGCTCGCGGGCCTGCTGCGCCGCCGCGCGGAGCAGGGCGCCTCGCAGGCCGTGCTGCTCATCACCGCGACGGGGCGCGAGTCCGAGTCGGTCCGCGGCGCGCTGCCGTGCCTGCTGCCGGACGCCGAGATCGTGGAGTTCCCGGCCTGGGAGACGCTGCCGCACGAGCGCCTCAGCCCGAGCCCCGAGATCGTCGGCAAGCGCCTCACCGCGCTGCGCCGCCTCGCCGACTGGGCGGAGGGCGATCGCAGCGCTCCGTTCATCCTGGTCGCCTCCGTGCGCGCCGCCCTGCAGCCGCTGGCCGACAACCTCACCGACTACGCGACGATCGACCTCCGGAGCGGCGGGCGCGGCTTCGACCTGGGCGGCCTGGCGGCCCAGCTGGTCGACCTCGCGTACGCCCGCGTCGACATGGTCACCCGCCGTGGTGAATTCGCGGTGCGCGGCGGCATCCTGGACGTCTTCCCGCCGACCGCCGACCACCCGTACCGCGTCGACTTCTTCGGCGACGAGGTGGATCAGATCCGAGCGTTCTCGGTGGCCGACCAGCGGTCGCTGCCCGAGCCCATCCCGTCGGTCTCGCTGCCACCGAGCCGTGAGCTGCTGTTGAGCGAGTCGGTGCGGCAGCGGGCGCGCGAGATGGAGCACGAGTTCCCGAGCCTGTCGTCGCTGCTCGCGAAGATCGGCGAGGGCATCCCGGTCGAGGGGATGGAGTCGCTCGCTCCGGCGCTCGTCGACCGGCTGGTCCCGCTCACGCACTACCTGCCGGACGGCGCGGCCGTCGCCGTGCTGTCTCCCGAGCGCGTCGCCTCCCGCGCGGTCAGCCTCGCCGAGACGAACCGCGAGTTCCTGTCGGCGGCGTGGAGCGCCGCGACCGTCGGCGCCGCCGCGCCGATCGACCTGGCCGCGGGCGACTTCATGACGCTGCAGCAGCTGAAGGACTCGGTCAAGTACAGCCGTCCGGGCGCCGCGAACCCCGACCACCCGTGGTGGACGATGTCCGGCTTCCAGGCGGATGAGGTGCTTCCAGAGGAGCGCGAGCTCGAGGAGCACCTGCAGGTGCGCATCCGCGCCGAGGCCGTCCCGAGCTTCCAGGGCAACGTGTCCGGCGCCGTCGAGCACGTCCGCACCCGCCTGCGCGACGGCTGGCAGGTCGCGATCGTCGCCGCCGGCACCGGGCTCGTGGAGCGTGCGGCCGACGTACTCGCCGAGGCCGAGCTGCCCGCGCGTCCCGTGGACGAGTTCCCTGCCGATCCCGAACCCGGCATCGCCTACCTGCTCAAGGCGACCGCCGAGCACGGCTTCGAGCTGCCGGACATCAAGCTCGCCCTGATCAGCGAGGCCGAGTTCTACGGCCGCACGATCGGCTACGACTCCCGCCAGGTCAAGAAGCTGGCCACGCGCCGCAAGAACGTCGTCGACCCCATGCAGCTCAAGCCCGGCGACTACGTCGTGCACGAGACGCACGGCATCGGCAAGTTCGTGGAGCTCACCCAGCGCGAGGTGTCGAGCGGCGGCCGGAATGCGGTCAAGTCGAAGCGCGAGTACCTCGTGCTCGAGTACGCGCCGTCGAAGCGCGGCTACCCGGGCGACAAGCTCTACGTGCCCACCGACCAGCTCGACCTGCTGACGCGGTACGTCGGCGGCGAGGCGCCGCAGCTCTCGAAGATGGGCGGCAGCGACTGGGCCGCGGCGAAGGGACGCGCGCGCCGCGCCGTGCGCGACATCGCCGTCGAGCTCGTCAAGCTCTACTCCGCACGCATGGCCAGCAAGGGCCACGCGTTCGCGCCGGACACCCCGTGGCAGCGGGAGCTGGAGGAGGCGTTCCCGTTCGCCGAGACGCACGACCAGCTGCAGACCATCGACGAGGTGAAGGCCGACATGGAGCGCCCGATCCCGATGGACCGCCTGATCTCGGGCGACGTCGGTTTCGGCAAGACGGAGATCGCCATCCGTGCCGCGTTCAAGGCGGTGCAGGACGGCAAGCAGGTCGCGATGCTCGTCCCCACGACCCTGCTCGTGAAGCAGCACGCCGAGACGTTCCAGGAGCGGTTCGCCGGGTTCCCCATCCACCTGCGGCAGCTCAGCCGGTTCCAGAGCGACAAGGAGGCGCGCGAGACCCTGCGCGGCATGGCCGACGGCACAGTGGATGTCGTGATCGGCACGCACCGTATCCTCGCCGACGGCGTGACCTTCAAAGACCTGGGGCTCGTCATCATCGACGAGGAGCAGCGCTTCGGCGTCGAGCACAAGGACGCGCTGAAGAAGCTCAAGACGAACGTCGACATCCTCGCGATGAGCGCCACGCCCATCCCGCGCACGCTGGAGATGGCGGTGACCGGCATCCGCGAGATGTCGACGCTGGCCACCCCGCCGGAGGACCGGCACCCCATCCTCACCTTCGTCGGCCCGTACTCCGACAAGCAGGTGGCGGCGGCGATCCGGCGCGAGCTGCTGCGCGAGGGCCAGGTGTTCTTCGTGCACAACCGCGTCGGCTCCATCACGAGCATGGCGGCGAAGCTGGCCGAACTGGTGCCGGAGGCGCGCATCGGCGTCGCCCACGGCAAGATGAACGAGCACGCGCTGGAGCAGGTCGTCGTCGACTTCTGGGAGCGCCGCTTCGACGTGCTCGTCTCGACGACGATCATCGAGACCGGCCTCGACATCTCCAACGCGAACACGATCATCATCGACCGCGCCGACAAGTACGGCCTGAGCCAGCTGCACCAGCTGCGCGGCCGCGTCGGCCGTGGCCGGGAGCGCGCGTACGCGTACTTCCTGTGGGACGAGAACAAGCCGCTGAGCGAGACGGCGCACGACCGCCTGTCCACGATCGCGGCGAACAACGACCTCGGCAGCGGCATGCAGGTCGCGCTGAAAGACCTCGAGATCCGCGGAGCGGGCAACCTGCTCGGCGGCGAGCAGTCCGGGCACATCGCCGGAGTCGGCTTCGACCTCTACCTTCGGATGATCGGGGAGGCCGTCTCCACCTTCCGCGGCGAAGTGGCCGAGGGGCAGACCGAGCTGCGGCTGGAGCTGCCGGTGGATGCGCACATCCCCGAGGAGTACGTCGACAGCGAGCGCCTGCGCCTGGAGGCCTATCAGAAGCTCTCGACCGCCAGCTCGCCGAACGCGAAGGACGGCCAGATCGACCTCGTGCTCGAGGAGCTGACCGACCGCTACGGCACGCCACCGGAGCCGGTGACGAACCTCATCGCGGTCTCGCGCCTGCGCCGCGCGGCGCAGAAGGCCGGGCTCGGCGAGGTCGTCGCCATGGGCTCCAACCTGCGGCTCGCGCCGGCGATCCTGCCGGACTCGCTGCAGGTCCGCCTGCAGCGGATGTACCCGGGGTCCAAGTACCACGCCGCCCCGAAGGTGGCGACCGTGCCGATGCCGCGGGTGAACGGCGAAGCGCTGGACGACGCCTCCCTCATCGGCTGGGTGGGCGACCTGCTCGGAGCACTCTTCCCGGAGAAGGAGCCGGCGGCCGAGCAGGTCGGCTGACCCGCGTCCCCGTGCTCAGCGGTCGGCCGGATGCGGATGCAGCCGGCGGTTGCGGCGCGCCAGCGCGCTGACCAGGATGCCCGCCGCGACGATCGCGATCCCGGAGCCCAGCAGGACGGCGAGGGTGCCCTCCGACCGGACCTCTTCCGACCCGGCGAAGGCCAGCTCGTTCATCAGCAACGACACCGTGAACCCGATGCCGCCGAGCGCGGAGATCGTGACCATCCCGAACAGGGAGATGCGGCCACGATCCGGTCCCTTCCGGGTGAACGAGCCGAGCCAGCCACCCAGGGTGATGCCGATGAGCTTGCCGACCGGCAGCGCGATCAGGATGGCCCAGAAGGCGGGGGAGAGCTCCGACGGCGACACGTTCGGGATGACGACCAGCGCCGCCGAGAACGCGAACAGCGGCAGGATGACACCGTTGTTCCACGGTTCGAGCGCGTGGGCCACGCGGCCGGCCGGAGCGCGCGACATGACCAGGCCGAGAGCGACGCCCGCGATGGTCGCGTGCACTCCGGAGTCGTAGACCAGCCACCAGGTCAGCAGCGCGAGCAGCACCATGAGGACACCCAGCGGCCAGCGCATCCGGCCGCGGAGCATCCGGCTGAGCAGCCCGAACAGGGCGACGGTGACCGCCGCCAGCCCCAGCTCCCAGAGGGTGGGGTCGGTCGTGAAGAACACCGCGATGATCAGGATGGCGATGAGGTCGTCGAGAACAGCGAGCGCCAGCAGGAAGACCCGGAGCCGGTTGGGGAGCCCGCGCCCGAACACCGCGAGCACGCCGAGCGCGAAAGCGATGTCGGTCGCCGTGGGGATGGGCCAGCCCTGCTGCACGTCCGTTCCCGCGGTGAGGAGCAGGTAGAGACCGGCGGGCACGAGCACCCCGCCGACCGCCGCGATGGCGGGATGAATCGCCTTCTGGACCGAGTTCAGCTCGCCGGCGACCAGCTCGTGCTTCAGCTCGATAGCCACGATGAAGAAGAAGATCGCCAACAGGCCGTCGCTGATCGCGTGGCCCACGCTGATTTTCAGAAGCCCGCCGCCGAGGTAGGCGTGCTGGATGTCGATCAGCGCCGGGCCGATCCCGGTGTTGGCCAGTAGCAGGCCCAGGGCGGCGGCTCCGAGGAGGAGGCCGGCGGCGGTGCGTTCGGAACGGATGATGCTCATGCGGGTTACCACTCTCGCGGGCTCACGGACAAGACGCCGACCAGACTTCCCGGCACACCGCTGACGACTCTAACCCGGTGGCAGGATGGATGCATCCTAGAGCGAGGAGGTCGGCATGGGCGAGACAACGGACGCGCCGGTGGTGGTGGTGCCGGACGCGGCCACGAAGCTCGATGAGCTGGTCGCCGTCATGGCCCGGCTCCGGGCCCCGGGCGGCTGCCCGTGGGACGCGGACCAGACGCACGAGTCGCTCGTGCAGTACCTCGTCGAAGAGAGCTACGAGCTGATCGACGCGATCGAGACCGGCGATCGGGATGAGCTGCTCGAGGAGCTCGGCGACGTGCTCTATCAGGTGCTGTTCCACGCCGACATCGCCGCGCACACGCCCGGCGAGGACTTCGACATCCAGGATGTGGCCGCGCACATGACCGCGAAGATGGTCGGCCGTCATCCGCACGTCTTCGGCGATCGAGCGGCGGCGGACGCGCGCCACGCCGAGACCGCGGACGACGTGGTCGGCTTCTGGGACGAGCTCAAGAAGCAGGAGAAGCCGGGTCGCACCAGCGTGCTCGACGGGATCCCGCAGGGGATGCCCTCACTCGCGCTGGCCGACAAGCTGCTCGGCCGCGCCGAGAAGGTCGGGCTGCTCGACCTGCAGCAGCAGGGCGGTGTGCAGGTCGGCAGCGAGGACGAGCTCGGCCCGCTGCTGCTCGCCATCGTCGCGTCTGCGAAGGCGCAGGGGCTGGATGCGGAGCGCGCGCTCCGCTCGACCCTCCGCGACCTGCAGGACGAGATCCGCGAGCAGGAGGCCGGCGCGGGCGCCTAGGCCGTGTGGTGCCGCCCGAGCGGCACAACCAGCGGGGTCCCCGTCACCGGATCGTCGGCGACCACCGACTCCACCCCGAACACGTCGCGAACGAGGTCGGCGGTGACGACGGCCGTGGGGTCGCCGGCCGCGACCACCGCGCCGGACCGCATGGCGATCAGGTGCCCGGCGTACCGCGCGGCCAGATTGAGGTCGTGCAGCACCATGACCACCGTCGTCCCGCGGGCGGCGTTCAGGTCGAGGAGCAGGTCGAGCACCTCCAGCTGGTGGCTGATGTCGAGGAAGGTCGTCGGCTCGTCGAGCAGGAGGATGTCGGTGCGCTGGGCCAGCGCCATCGCGATCCACACCCGCTGCCGCTGGCCGCCGGACAGCTCGTCCACTGCCCGGTCGGCGAGGTCGGCGATCGCGGTCGCGGCCATGGCCTCGGTGACCGCCTCGTCGTCCTCCGCCGTCCAGCGCCGGAACCAGCCCTGGTGCGGGTAGCGTCCGCGCGAGACGAGGTCGGCGACGGTGATGCCGTCCGGTGCCGTCGGCGTCTGCGGCAGCAGTCCGAGGCGTTGCGCGACCTGCTTGGTCGGCAGGCCGTGGATGTCGGCGCCGTCGAGCAGGACCGTGCCGGACGCCGGGGGCAGCAGGCGCGAGAGCCCCCGCAGCAGGGTGGACTTGCCGCAGGCGTTCGGCCCGACGATCGCCGTGACCCGGCCCGCGGGGATGTCGAGGTCGAGCCCGTCGACGACGGTACGGCCCTCGTACGCGAGCGACAGCCCGCGTGCCGAGAGCTCGGGCGCCGCGGCCGGGAAGAGGGTGGTCTCGGATGTCATGTCAGCCTCCACGGCCCACTCGGTTGGTCCTGGCCAGCAGCCAGAGCAGATACGGGGCGCCGACGATGCCGGTGACGACGCCGACGGGCAGCACGACGCCCGGGATCGCGAACTGCGCGACGATGTCCGAGACGACGAGGATGAGCGCGCCGAGCAGCGCGGACGGCACCAGCGCCAGGGATCCGCGCCCGACCAGCCGCCGCGCGATCGGCGCGGCCAGGAACGCGACGAACGACACCGGTCCCGCGACCGCGACCGCGAGCGCGGCCAGTGCCACGGCGACCCCGACGACGGCGAGGCGTGTCCGCTCCGGCCGCACGCCCAGACCGGACGCGAGGTCGTCGCCCAGCGACAGCGCGCCCAGCGGGCGCCCGACGAGCAGCGCGCAGGGGACGAGGACGACCGTGCCGACGGCCAGCACGCTGAGGGCGGACGGGTCGACCGAGTTCAGGCTCCCGGTGATCCACACCAGCGCCTGCTGCACGTTCGAGAGGTCGGCGCGGGTCAGCACGTACGAGACGAGGCCGCCGCAGAACGCCGCGATGCCGATCCCGATCAGCACGAAGCGGTAGCCGCTGACGCCGTTGCGCCACGCCAGCACATAGATCAGCGCGGCGGCGGCGAGGGTGCCGGCCAGCACGATCCCGGACAGTGCCAGGCCGGTCAGCCCGAACCACACCAGGGCGACCGAGCCGGTCGCGCTCGCCGCCGCCGTGATGCCGATGATGTCCGGACTGGCGAGCGGGTTGCGGGCGACCGACTGGATGAGCGCGCCCGAGAGGCCGAGACACGCGCCGACGAGCGCGCCCGCCATGAGACGAGGGAGGCGCAGGTCGAGGATGACGAACGTCGTCAGCCGGTCCGCCCGTCCGACGAGGGCGGCCAGGACGTCGGCGGGGGCGACGGACGCGGCGCCCAGCGTCAGCGAGACGGCGGCGACGATCAGCAGCAGCACCGCCGCTGCGACCGAGACGCGGATGGCCCGGGTGCGGCC
>JAEWJG010000219.1 GCA_023386675.1 Actinomycetes bacterium | reverse complement strand
CCGACCGCGCCAGGGCGCTCGGCACCCCGGTCGTCGACCACACGGCGCGCGACTGGCCCGAACGGGTCGTCGAGGCCGCCGGCGGTCCCGTGGATGCGGTGATCGACCACACGGGCACGGATCGGGTCCGCGAGGCGCTCGCCCCCGGCGGGATCGTCGTCCGCACCGCCTTCGCCGGACGCCCCGGCCATGAGCGCGCCGATTCGCTACGCGGCGGGATCGGGGCGGCCGGCCACCGCTGGGAGCGCGTCTGCAGTGCACCTCTCTTCGTCGCGACCCGGCGCAACGCCTTCCGCCGGATGCTGTCGTCCCTGCTGGACGCCGCGGCGTCCGGTGATCTAGCGACGGCCGAGCCGCGCATCCACCCGTTCAGCGAGGTGTGGGAGGCGCACCGTGCCGCGGAGGCGGCCGAACCCGGCACGAAGGTCGTGCTCGCCCTCGGCTGAGTTCAGAACACGAACATCTGGCCGAGGATCACCACGGCGATGATGAACAGCACCACGACCGTGCTGATGACGATGATCGCCCGACCCGAGAGCCGCGCGATGCCGAAGCCGACAAGGAACGGCAGGGCGATGCAGCCCAGCGCGAGCACCCACCAGAAAGCGGCGAACCCTCCCGCGGACGCCGACTCCAGTCGCCCGCCGAAGAGCTTCTGGGTCTGCGGATGCGTCGCGAACGCGATGCACGCCGACAGGGGATAGGCGATCAGCACCGCCGTGATGAGCCCGGCGAACGCGCCCCACATCCCGCGCTTGTCGCCGAGCTGCAGCGTCTCCTCGTGGTGCGGTCCCTGGCGGCTCTTGGTGCTCATGGCGCACAGCATAGCCAGCGGCCCGCGGGCCGGGAATGCAGTCAGAAGTCGTCGACCGATCCGACGACGACCGGCACGCACTCGGTGAACCGGTACCGGATCAACTCGGGCCAGAGCGTGGAGTCGCAGAGGTCGAAGACATCCACCACCGCCGCCCCGCCGATGTGCGACGGCAGCCGCAGCTCGAACGGCGGCTCGGTGGTGCGCTCGAACTCGATCTCGTACGCGACGTCGTCGCGCTCGAGCACGGCGAGAACGGTCTCCATGGTCGCCTCCTCACGGCTCCGCGAACGGTGTACGCACAGCGATACGCCCTCCCCTGCCGATGGCAAGCCCTGGCGCTCACGCGCATCCTGAGAGGTTCTCCCAGCGACAATGTGGCACCAAGTGCCATAATCACCTCAATACCCGAACGAGGAGGGACGACGATGATCGATCCGAAGCCGCTGACCGCGCACAGCACCATCGGCGAATGGCTGGAGCACCCGAAGGGCGCGCCGCTGATCCACGGATTCCTGGCGCAAGCCGGTGTCGGCGAGGAGATGCTGGCGCCGGTGCGCGGGCTCCCGCTGCAGCAGCTCGTGGCGATGAGCCAGGGCCAGCTGCCGCAGTCCGTGGTCGACGAGCTGGTGCTCCAGGCGAACGACGGCGTGATGCCGGAGGACGTGGAGACCGGCTGGGTGGAGAAGATCACGCCGGGACGCTTCGACGGCCGCACCGTGATCGTCACCGGCGCTGCGTCCGGTATCGGCCGCGCCACCGCCTCCCGTATCGCCCGCGAGGGCGGCCGTGTGGTCGCCGTGGACGTCTCGGCCGACCGCCTCGCCGAGTTCGCGTCCTCACTGCCCGATGGTGCAGTCGTGACCGTCGTGGGCGACATCACGAAGCAGGAGGACATCGACGGCATCGTCGCCGCCGCGGGCGACCGCATCGATGCGCTGGCGAACATCGCGGGCGTGAACGACGACTTCTCGCCCGCGCACGAGACGTCCGACGCCGTCTGGGACCGCACCATCGGCATCAACCTGACCGGCGGCTTCAAACTGACCCGCGCCGTCCTCCCGGCGATGCTGGAGGCGGGCCGCGGCTCGATCGTCAACGTCGCGTCGGAGGCGGGGCTGCGCGGTAACGCGTCCGGCACCGCCTACACGGTGTCCAAGCACGGCGTGGTCGGGCTCACCCGCAGCGCGGCGTTCATGTACGGGCCGCAGGGCATCCGCGTCAACGCCGTCGCCCCGGGCGGCGTGGCGACCGGCATCCCGATGCCGGCCACGCCGTCGGCGGCGGGCACGGCGCGGCTGACGCCGTTCCAGCAGCAGATCCCGACGATCGCGACGGCGGAGCAGCTGGCCGCATCCATCACCTTCCTGCTCAGCGACGACGGCGTGAACATCAACGGCGCCGTGCTGCCGAGCGACGGCGGCTGGTCCGTTCAGTAACCCGGCGGGCGGGAGGTCAGCGCCCCGAGCGCTTCGCCCGGATGACGTACGCCGCCGCTGCCGCGAGCCCTGCCGCGAGCAGGACGCGGCCCGTCGTGCGGCGCCTCCCGCCCCATCCACCGCTCACCCCGTGCGGTTCGCCCGACGGCGCGTACAGGTTGCCGGTCGTGTCGGGCGCCGGCTTTCCCAGCTGGAGCACCTGAGTCTGCTTGGCGACCGCGGCCTCGACCGCGACCGGGCGCCGCTTGTGCTGCCGCACCAGGGCCTTGCCGGGGCCGGTCACCGTCCGCTCCGGCGTCCCCGCCCGCTTCCACGCCGCGAGGATCTCGTCGACCACGTCGGATGCGGGATACACCGGCGGCAGCGCCTTCAGCTCGTGTCCGGTGACGTTGCCGGAGTGGTGGAAGATCGGCGTGTCCAGCGTCGGCGGCAGCACCGTCACCAGGTGCACGGGCGACTTCGCGAGCGACAGCTCCGACCGCACGCTGCGGCCGAGCGCGATCACGGCCGCCTTCGACATGGAGTAGGCCGCCGAGAACGGCTGCGGCACCTCGCCCAGGATGGACGCGACGTTCACGATCAGGCCCTCACGCTGGCGCATCATGGCGCGGAGCGCGCTGCGAACGCCGTTCGCGTAGCCGTGGATGTCGACCTGCAGCACCCGCTCGAAGTCCTCCGGCGGTTGCTCCCAGAAGGTGCCGTAGGCCGTCACGGCGGCGGCGTTGATCCACAGGTCGATCCGGCCGTTGCGGGCGATCGCGGTGTCCACCGCCCGGTCCGCGGTCGCCCGGTCGCTGGTGTCCCCGGCGACCGTGGCCACGTCACGCGCGCCCAGCTCCGTCGCCTCGGCGGCGACGACGGCGAGGGCGGATTCGCCGCGCGCGACCAGCACCAGCCGCGCGTGCCGCTTCGCGAAGGCTTGCGCGGTGGCGCGGCCGAGACCGCTGGATGCACCGGTGATGACGACGACGGGGGATGCGCTCATG
>JAEWJG010000176.1 GCA_023386675.1 Actinomycetes bacterium | reverse complement strand
CCGCGCCTCCGCGCCGGGCGTCCGCGTCCCGGCCGTGCGCGAGCGCGAGGCGGCGCTGACCCGCGCCGACTTCCGCCGCGGCGATTACGACGCCCGCCAGTCCGCGCAGGAGGAGGCCCTCGGCCTGCCGTTCCTGCCGACCACCACGATCGGCTCGTTCCCGCAGACGGCCGACATCCGCCGGTCGCGCGCTCAGCTCGCGAAGGGCCTCATCAGCGAGGCGGAGTACCTCGGCCGGATGCGCGACGAGATCAAGCGCGTCGTCGACCTCCAGGAGGAGATCGGGATCGACGTCATCGTGCACGGCGAGCCCGAGCGCAACGACATGGTGCAGTACTTCGCCGAGAACCTCGACGGCTTCGCGGTGACGCATAACGGCTGGGTGCAGTCGTACGGCTCGCGCTGCACGCGTCCGTCCATCCTCTGGGGCGACGTGTCGCGTCCGGCGCCGATCACGGTCGACTGGTCGTCGTACACGCAGAGCCTCACCGAGAAGCCGGTCAAGGGGATGCTGACCGGCCCGGTCACGATCCTCGCGTGGTCGTTCGTCCGCGACGACCAGCCGCTCGGCGAGACCGCGCGCCAGGTCGCCCTCGCACTGCGCGACGAGATCGCCGACCTGGAGCAGGCGGGCATCCGTGTCGTGCAGGTGGACGAGCCGGCGCTGCGCGAGCTGCTGCCGCTCAAGAAGCGCGACCAGGACGGTTACCTGGAGTGGTCGGTCGGCTCGTTCCGCCTCGCCACCTCGGGCGTGGCGGACGAGACCCAGATCCACACGCACCTCTGCTACTCGGAGTTCGGCGTGGTGATCGACGCGATCCGCAACCTGGACGCCGACGTGACCAGCATCGAGGCCGCGCGCAGCCGCATGGAGGTCGTGCACGACATCCAGCGCTCCGGCTTCGAGCACGGGATCGGCCCGGGCGTCTACGACATCCACTCGCCGCGCGTGCCCTCGGTCGCCGAGGTGACCGAGCTGCTCGAGACCGCGCTCAGCGCCATCCCGGGCCGCCAGCTCTGGGTGAATCCGGACTGCGGTCTCAAGACGCGTGGATACGACGAGACCGTCGCGTCGCTGCGCAACATCATCGAGGCCACGCGCGGAGTGCGCGCGCGGGCGTCCGTCGACGCCTGAACATCCGAAGCGCCCCGGGGCGTCCGCTGTGCGCGGACACCGCCCCGGGGCGCTTCCGCGTGCGCCAGGATGAGCGCATGGTGCACATCCCGGACGACGAGTTCGAGCGGATGGTGGGGGAGCTCTTCGATGCCCTGCCGGACGACATGGTCGGGCCGCTGGAGAACGTCGCCATCCTCATCGAGGACCAGCCGCCGGGGGCGCGGCCGCGGCTGTTCGGGCTGTACAGCGGGCGGCCGCTGACGCGCCGGTCGGTGTACGGTTTCGGCGAGCTCCCCGACCGCATCACGCTGTTCCGCAACAACTTGGAGGCGTCGGCCGCGACCGTCGAGGAGTTGCGCGCGCGCGTGCGGGTCACACTGGTGCACGAGATCGGGCACTACTTCGGGCTGGACGACGCCCGGCTCCAGGAGCTCGGCTGGGCGTGATGCCCGGTGCCGTGCTGCGGCCTTCGGGTCAGACGGCGCGGAGGACCGCGACCACCTTGCCGAGCACCTGCGCGAAGTCGCCCAGGATCGGCTCGAAGTTGGAGTTGCGCGGCAGCAGCCAGGTGTGGCCGTCGCGCTGACGGAACACCTTGACCGTCGCCTCCTCGTCGAGCATCGCCGCGACGATGTCGCCGTTCTCCGCCGTGTTCTGGGTGCGGACCACGACCCAGTCGCCGTCGCAGATGGCCGCGTCGATCATCGATTCGCCGACGACCTTGAGCATGAACAGCTCGCCGTTGCCGACCAGCTGGCGGGGGAGCGGGAAGACCTCGTCGACCTGCTGCTCCGCGGTGATCGGGATTCCGGCCGCGATGCGGCCGACCAGTGGCACCATGGCGGCGTCGCCGACCGGCGTCTGGTTCTCGTAGTCCGGGGTCTCGCCGGACGCGCTGGGCAGGTCGATCAGGATCTCGAGCGCACGGGGGCGGTTCGGGTCGCGGCGCAGATAGCCGCTCAACTCCAGCTGGTTGAGCTGGTGCGTCACCGACGAGAGGGAGGACAGGCCGACCGCGTCGCCGATCTCGCGCATGCTCGGCGGATAGCCGCGCTGGCTCACCGACTTCTGGATGACGTCGAGGATCGCCAGCTGCTTGTCGCTCAGGTTCTTGCGTCGGCGGGTGCCTCCGCGGGCCTGGTTCTCGTTCGACACGGGCGTCCTCTCTGGGCCGGAAGCAGGAATGTCGGTGGTCCCTGATCTGATGTCCTCAGACAGTCGAAACTGTATCCGCGTCAGGAAGGGAAGACAAACATGTGTTCGAGTGTGTCGCGAATTTCGTCGGCGAATTCTCCCGTCCGGGCCGCTTCGAACGGCACCTTGCGGATTCGGACATTCGAAGATACATTCGGAACACAGCTTCGCACCCGCGATTCTGAGGAGGTCACGGCCATGAGCGCAGTACTGATGAGCGAGTCGGTTCCCACCACCCTTCGGGCGGTCCCGCCGCTGCCGGAGGGCGCGCGCGTCCGCCTGCGGCTCACGCGTCGCGGTCGCGCGGTCCTGTCAGCGCTCGTCGCGCTCCCGCTGGTCATCGGCGCGCTCGTCTTCGCCCTCAACGGCGGCGGCGCGGTCGCGACCGGAGAGCAGACGCACGTCAGCTTCCAGTACGTCACCGTCGCCTCCGGCGACTCCCTGTGGTCGGTCGCCGAGCGCGTCGCACCGAACGCCGACCCGCGTGACGTGATCGCCGACATCGTCTCCCTCAACGGCCTCGACTCGGCCGTCGTCTCGCCGGGCCAGCAGCTCGCCGTGCCGGCCAAGTACGCGAAGTAGGGGGCGCCGCCTGGCCGCACAGCTCCATTAGCACCGGCGTTTGAGGGAAACGGGAGCGACTAGGGTTCGGCTCGTGCCACGCCGTCATCTAATCGAACGGCTCTTTCGAGACGCTCAATCCAACCCCACTCGGTTCCCTTAGTGTCCGCGAGCTCGACGATACTGCCGTGCAAGCCTCGAGTATTCGGAACTCTTGTCTCGGCGCTGAGAACTATCGCGGCGTCTCATGAACTCTTGCTCTCGAAGTAGGGCGAGGTAGCGACGGTAGCGATCTGCTGGGATTCGGCCGTTCTCGACAGCGTGGCGAACGGCGCAACCTGCGTCTTCGGTGTGAGAACAATCAGTGAAGCGACATGATTCAGCGAGCGCTTCGATATCGGTGAAGACGTCACTCAAAGGCGCGTTGATCGATACTCCGAACTGCCGTATTCCGGGTGTGTCGATCACCACGCTGTCTCCATTGCGAAGTGGAGTAATGGTCCGGGCAGTGGTCGTGTGCCGGCCTTTCCCGTCCCGCTCTCGCACGGCTTGCGACGCTTGTCCGTTGGTGGAGCACAGCCTGTTCACGAGTGAGGATTTTCCGACGCCTGAGTGTCCGAGGAGCACAGCAGATACCGGTTCCGTGAGGAGATCGCTCAGCGTCTCCAGCCCTTCGCCCGTCAATGCCGACGTGACTGTCGTGTCGATACCGGGTGCCGATTCGGCGATGACCTGGAGCGCGAGATCGCGTTCGCGTTGCGCAAGCTCATCGACCTTCGAGATGACGAAGCGCGGAGTAGCCCCCGACTCCCAACCGGTAACCGCCAGCCGTTCTATGAGTCCCGGTCGCAGGGCCTCTCTCGCCGTCACGGTCAAGAGTACGAGATCGATGTTGGAGGTGAGGGGCTGGATTTCGCCCGACGCTTTGACTCGAGTGAGGACGTGATAGCGAGGAGCAATCAGCGCATACGCATCTCTCTCTTCGTCAGGCGGAAGCCATGCCCAGTCGCCCACCAAGACATCGCCGTTGGTCGGTATGCTCGCGACATGCTCTGAGCCGAATCGATCGAGAACGCGGATCGAGTGCCGATCTACGCGCGATATACGGCCTAACCACGCGTTTGCAGGGCGCGAAACAGTCTCAGCCATGCGTTTGGCCGTCGGCGTCAGCCCTAGCGCCATGTCGGACCTGCGCTCTCTTCTTCGTACACGATGTGCTGCGGGGCGAGGGAGGACAGGGTTCCTACAAGTTCCGCGATGGCCTCGGGGCTGACCCTGTCAATGGCTTTGAGTACCCCTGAAGGTACGAACTGCTGACGCCGCTCCCAGGAACTAGCCAGCGCGCTCACCCTCCTCGGGAGATCGTCGTAGGCGATGAGGGTTCCCATTCTCAGATGCGCTTTCGCTAGGTCGACGCGTTCGGCCAGAAGCGGATCAGACGCGAGGTTCTGCGGCGCACACTCCATGATCTCGCCTGCGGCCTGGTCATCGGAGGCCGCCACAGTAGCGAATGCGCTGATCAGCCCAGTTGCCCCGAGGTCCGTGTAAAACACACGTGGCGAGTAAGACAGCTGGCGTTCGGTTCGGAGCTTGCGGACGAGCAGCGCCGAAAACCCTCCGCCGAGGAGCGCGACGAGCACATTCGCGGCCGCGCGCGATTCACTGCCCTGGTTAGCGACGCAGAAGCACGAGAGCAGATGTGTCCGGCGGTGCTCCATATTCGACCAGCGGATGTGAAGTGCACGAATTCCCTGCGGTGGTAGCGCGGTGACCTCGGATTTCGCGTCCGGGCGCGCTGTGGGTCGTGGGCATGACGTCGTGAGGCCGAGTGACCTGTCGTCTGCGGGACCAGAGGTGTAGATCGCGATGTTCTCCGGGCGATAGTGCTGCGTCCAGAACTCACGCGCTGCAGTCAACGTCGGACGGGGTCCCGAGCGCACGAGTGGGTCACCGAAGAGGTGGCCTTCCGCGACTTCGCTCAGCACGCGCTGAGGGTCGGTTCGGTGAAGTGCCCGCTCGGCCGCGATGATCCTCAGCTCCGCGTCGATCGCGGTGGTTGATAGATCCGGCCGTATGACCATGCGATGAAGCTCCGTGAGTGCCAACTGCGCATGGTCCTCTGGGACGGCCAAAGCAAATGATGTGAATTCGCGGGCGGTGGTTGCCGTCGGTCTTGCCCCGAGCATCTCCAGAGTTTTCGTGCTCGCGTTCAGGGGCGAGCCTTGAGCGCGACGCAGGACGAGGTGTTCGACGAGATGCGCGACGCCGGGGATTCGATGAGGATCGCCACCATACCCGGTACCGACACGGACTTCGTAGCACTGGACGCGACGTCCGCTAAGACGCTCGCCGACAACCGGGATGCCGTCGGCGAGGGTACCGATAAAGAGCGGGCGCGTCATGAGAGCTCGACGCGGGCCGTCGCACGCGCTCTTTGTTCAAGGCCGCGAAGGAGGAGCAGGCTTGTCGCCAGCCACAACAGGGCAACTCCTACCTCGAGGCCGCACAGAACCCAGTAGTCGCTCCGGCTGGAATCGTGGAGTGACCGGATCGCCTCGATGGCGTGACCACTAGGAAGGACCGATCCGACCCACCGGAGAGGGGCGGGAAGATCCGACCAGGCGATGTTCGCTCCGGAGGTGACAATCATCACCAAGTAGATCCCCGTGGCGAGCTGATAGATATCGCGATAGATCAGGCCGAAGGCGCTGAGGGCGAGGCCCAGAGTCGAGCAGGAGAGCGACGCGATGACCACAGCGAACGCGTACAGCCCGAGGTTTTCCAGCGGGAAGGGCAATCCTGCGAAGAGAAAACCGAGCACCGAGATGACGGCGGAAACGATGACGCCGCACGCCACCCCAGGGATGAGGCGGCCCACGAAGACGGCCGTCCTCGGAACAGGCGAAGCGAGGAGAGCCGACAGGGTGCCGAACCGTCGTTCGTCCGCGATCACGCTCACCATGCCGCCGACACCAGCGGCGGCCGTTGCCTGGATCGCGTTACCCGTGACGAAGAACTGCGGGTTTCCGTAACCATTCGCGTTGCCGAGCGCGATGAAGAACACGGTCTGCAGGGCGGGTGTGATGAGAAGTGAGGCGACGAACAGACTGGGCGTGTTCCATGCAAAAAGCGCCCTGTAGCCGAGCCGTCCGGAGATTACAGCGGTACGGAGATAGGTCATGTGGTTACCTCAATCGCAGGGTGCCGCGTTGACGTGCCAGGACATCCACCCGGTACAGGAAGAGCACTCCGACGGCAGCAAAAATCGTTGATAACCCCCCGGCCTCGACGGTGGCCGTCCAGGCGGGCGCGCCCGAAATGGCATCGTCGACCGCCTCCATGGCCCACCCGAGTGGGAACAGGTGGCCGACTACCGCGAGTGGGGGCCAGAGCGTTGCGGAGGGTATGACCAGACCGCACGCGAGCCATATCGGGTACTCCATGACATTGGTGATTTCCATCGCATGACGTGTCAGCACGTAAAGGCCCGCAAGGAGGGTGCCCATCGAAACCAGGGCGAACAAGACCATGACAAGAGCCGCAACGAGCGCGGCGGGATCCGCGACGGCGAGGGGGCCCACGCGGGCGAAAAGCAGTGCCATAACTGAGACGGCGCCAACGGAATAGACCCCGAGTGTAACGGTGGCTGTCGCGAAGCCGAACACCGGCGCCACAAGCGACCGAGGTGCGCCGATCAGCATCTCCAGGGTGCCAGAGAAGCGCTGCATGAATAAGGCTTCCGCCGCGCCGAACATCGTTGCTGACCATGCGCCAAGGAGCCCGGCCCCCATAATCGCCCGGAGCGACGTGTCACCGCCGGACATGAGCAGGGTGACCC
>JAEWJG010000020.1 GCA_023386675.1 Actinomycetes bacterium | reverse complement strand
AGCCGCGGCCGTGACCGGGCAGCGCGTCGCCGTCATCGGCGGCGGGATCGCGGGCCTCGCGACGGCCGCGCTCCTCGCCCGCGAGGGGTACGCCGTCACGCTGCTGGAGCAGAAGGCGACCCTCGGTGGACGCGCGGGCTCGTGGGAGCACGACGGCTTCCGCTTCGACACCGGGCCGTCCTGGTACCTGATGCCCGAGGTCTTCGACCACTTCTTCCGGCTGATGGGGACCTCGACCGCCGAGCAGCTCGACCTCGTGACGCTCGACCCCGGCTACCGCGTGTTCTCGGAGGACGGCCGTCCTCCGCTGGACATCCGCGCAGAGGGCGCCGCCAACCGGGCGCTGTTCGAGCAGGAGGAGCCCGGCGGCGCCGCGGCACTCGACCGGTACCTGGAGGGCGCGGCCGACACCTACCGGATGGCCGTCGATCGCTTCCTCTACAGCACCTTCGCCGACCTGCGCCCTCTGCTCGCGCCGGACCTGCTCCGCCGCCTGCCGCGCCTCGCCCGACTCCTGCTGGAGCCGCTGGACCGGTACGCCGCCGGCTTTGTCGCCGACAACCGGCTCCGCCAGATCCTCGGCTACCCCGCCGTCTTCCTCGGCACGTCGCCCGACAAGGCGCCGAGCATGTACCACCTGATGAGCCACCTCGACCTCGACGACGGAGTCCGCTACCCGCTGGGGGGCTTCGCCGAGCTGATCGACCGCGTCGCGGCGCTCGCCGAAGGGGCGGGCGCCCGGCTCGTCACGGGCGCGCGGGTGACCGGCATCCGCACCGCTCCCGGGCCGTCACGCGCTCACGCCACCGGCGTCACGTACGCCGCCGCCGACGGCAGCCTCCACACCGTCGACGCCGACATTGTCGTGTCGGGCGCCGATCTGCACCACACCGAGACCGCCCTGCTGCCCGAGGCGCTGCGTACGCACCCCGAGACGAGCTGGGACAAGCGCGACCCCGGCCCCGGCGTCGTCCTCGCGATGCTGGGCGTCCGCGGACGGCTGCCGCAGCTCACGCATCACAACCTGTTCTTCACCACCGACTGGGAGGCGAACTTCCAGACCATCTACGGTCCCGATCCCGGCATCCCGGACCCGGCCTCGCTCTACGTCTGCAAGCCGAGCGCGACCGACCCCGATGTCGCGCCAGAGGGCCACGAGAACCTGTTCGTCCTCATCCCGGTCCCGGCCGACGTGTCGCTCGGCGCGGGCGGTCTCGACGGCGCGGGGGACCGGGCCATCGAGCGGGCGGCGGATGCGGCGATCGCGCAGATCTCGGCGTGGGCGGGCATCCCCGACCTCGCCGACCGGATCGTCGTCCGCCGCACGGTCGGTCCCGACGACTTCGCGACCGACCTCAACGCCTGGCGCGGTGGCGCACTCGGTCCTGCGCACACGCTGCGGCAGAGCGCGTTCTTCCGCCCGGGCAACGCCTCCAAGAAGGTCGACGGGCTGCTCTACGCCGGCTGCTCCACCATCCCGGGCATCGGCCTGCCGATGTGCCTGATCAGCGCCGAGCTGGTCGTCAAGCGCCTGCGCGGCGACGGCAGCGCCGGCCCGCTTCCGGAGCCCCTCCCCGCTCCGCAGGCCGAGCGCGTCCCGTGAACCTGGCCTACCTGGCGAGCCTGCTGATCGCGCTGGGCGCCACGGTGCTGCTCGACGCCCGGTTCCGGCTGGTGTTCTGGCGGGATGCGCGCCGCGCGGCGATCGTCCTCGTCCTCGGGCTGGTGTTCTTCCTGGTGTGGGACGGGTTCGGCATCCTGTTCGGCGTGTTCTCCCGCGGGGGGTCGCCGTGGATGACCGGGATCGAGCTCGCACCGGAGCTGCCGCTGGAGGAGGTCTTCTTCCTGCTGTTCCTCTGCTACCTGACGCTCGTGCTGATCTTCGGCGCGCGGGCGCTGCTCGACCGCCGCACCCGGGACCGGCGGAGGGACGGATGACCTACCTCCTGCTCAGCCTGGTCTTCCTCGCCGTTGCCGCGGTCGTCCTCGTCGTCGCGCTCGCCCTCGCGCCGGACCGCGCACGGATCGTGCGCCGCTGGTGGGCGCCGCTCCTGATCGCGGCGGTCGTCGTCCTCGCGCTGACCGCCGTGTTCGACAACGTCATGATCGGCGTCGGTCTGATGACCTACAGCGACGCGAACATCAGCGGTGCCAGACTGGGCCTCGTGCCCCTGGAGGACTTCGCCTACCCGCTCGCCGGTCTCGTGCTGCTCCCGGCGCTCTGGCTGCTGACGCGGCGGCGGGGGAGTGGCTCGTGACCGCAGTGGCGCCCGCCGCGCCCCTCCGGCAGCTGGTGCTGGCCTCCCGCCCGCTCAGCTGGATCAACACCGCCTTCCCGTTCGCGGCGGCCTATCTGCTGACCACCGGCCGGGTCGATGCGACCTTCGTCGTCGGGACCCTGTTCTTCCTCATCCCGTACAACCTCGCGATGTACGGCATCAACGACGTCTTCGACTACGAGTCCGACCTGCGCAACCCGCGCAAGGGCGGCGCCGAGGGCGCGCTGCTCGACCGGTCGGCGCACCGCCGGACGCTGGTCGCCGCTGTCGTCACCACCGTCCCCTTCGTGGTCTACCTGGTGATCGTCGGGTCGCCGCTGTCCTGGCTGGTGCTCGCGATCTCTCTCTTCGCCGTCGTCGCCTACTCGGTGAAAGGGCTGCGGTTCAAGGAGGTGCCGTTCCTCGACTCGCTGACGTCGAGCACGCACTTCACGAGCCCGGCGCTGTACGGGCTGGTGCTCGCCGGCGCGACCTTCACGCCGCCGCTCTGGTTCGTGCTGCTCGCCTTCTTCCTCTGGGGCATCGGCAGCCACGCCTTCGGAGCCGTGCAGGATGTCATGCCCGACCGCGAGGGCGGCATCTCGTCCATCGCGACCGCCATCGGCGCCGCCGCGACCGTCCGCCTCGCGATCGTCGCGTGGGCCCTCGCGGGGGTGGCCATGCTGTTCACGCCGTGGCCGGGGCCGCTCGCCGCCGTGCTCGCGCTGCCCTACATCGCGGCGGCGGCGCCGTTCTGGTCGATCTCCGACGAGCGCTCCGGCGAAGCCAACCGCGGCTGGCGCCGGTTCCTGTGGATCAACTACGCGTGCGGCTTCGTCGTCACGATGCTGCTCATCCTCTGGGCCGCGGTGCGCTGACCGTCAGTTTCGCGCGGGCAGCTGCTGCAGCGTCCAGGCGTTGCCGTCCGGGTCGGCGAAGTCGACGAACCGGCCCCACGCGAGGTCCTGCACCCCGCGTGCTTCGACGCCGCGCTCGCTGAGGTGCGCCAGCGCTTCATCCGCGTCGGGGATGACGATCTGCAGGCCCTTCATCGTGCCGGGCGCCATATCCGTGAGCCCCTCCCCGAAGGCGATCGAGCACGCCGATCCGGGAGGGGTGACCTGCACGAACCGCAGGTTCTCCGACACGCGCTGGTCGTGGTCGGCGTGCCAGCCGATCGTGTCGACGTAGAACGCCTTCGCGCGGTCCACATCGGTCACGGGAAGGATGATGAGCTCGATGCGCCAGTCTGTGATGGTCATGATCGGTGCCTTTCCTGTTCGGTTGCTCCCAGGCTAGAAGTGGATGCGGTCACCTTCCGGCCGCAATCCGCGTTCGGCGATTTTGCGGCACCGCACGCTATCGTCGGAATCCCACCCGCCACCAGATCCGAAAGAGACCAGCGCCCGATGAGCGACTCACCGGCCTCGCCCACCCCGTACGAGGTGCTCGGCGTCCGCCCCGATGTGAGCCACGACGACCTGCGCCGCGCGTACCGCCGCCTGCTGCGGGAGACACATCCGGACACCGGCGGCACCGCGGCCGCGTTCCAGGCCGTGCAGCAGGCGTGGGAGCTCATCGGCGAACCGGAGGACCGCGCCCGCTACGACCGCGGCGAGAGCATCACGGTGGACGCGGTCGCGGGCGACTCCGCGGGCGGCGGCTTCAGCGCGACCATGCACACCGCACGCGGCGGCTCCGGCGGCCCGACCGTGCGCGCCCGCAGCTACGGGCATCCCGGCGGACGCGCGCGCGAGCGCTTCCTCGGCCTCATGCGCGAGTGGATGGGACGCGGCACCGACGAGCGCGATCCGTACGACCCGGCGCTCGTCCGCTCCGCCCCGCGCGAGATCCGCCGGCTGCTGGCGGAGGCGCTCGCCGAGGAGGCGACGGCCCGCGCAGTGGCAGGGCTGGGGATCGGCTTCACGATCTGGAACGACGTGGCCGTTCACCCCGCGACGGACGCGAAGCTCGATCACATCGTGCTCGGTCCGGCCGGCCTGTTCGCGGTGCGCTCGGCCGACTGGGGCGGCCCGGTCAAGCTCGCCAAGGGCGAGATCGTCGGCGACGGGATCGGCCCGGACGAGGAGCCGTTCCACGACCTCTACCACGCGGCCAAGAGCTTCGGCCGTCAGGCGGGCGTGCGCTTCACCGGCCTCATCGTCGTCGTGCCCGACTCCGACCTCGACGTGCCGTTCGACGTGATCCGCCGAGGCCGCCTGGCCGGCTCGATGCTGGTGCGCCGCTCGCTCCTCCCGCGCGTACTCCGCGACGGCGCGAACGCCGCCGGCCGCGAGAGCGTCGACCGCGCCTTCGAGCTGCGCACCCGGCTGCAGGAGTCGGTGCGGTTCGTATGAGAGGTGGGGCTGTCCGGTCGCCCCTCTAGACACCGCCCCCGCCCCGCGAGCAGAGTGGACCCCATGGTGACCCCACTCGAGATCTTCAGCGGATTCAGCGTCGACGACATCCCGGCGGCGAAGGCCTTCTACGGCGAGACCCTCGGCTTGAACGTGTCCGACGGCCCCATGGGCAACCTCGACCTCGAGCTGCCGTCCGGCGGGCACGTCTTCATCTACCCCAAGCCGAACCACGAGCCGGCGACGTTCACCATCCTGAACCTGGTCGTGGAGGACATCGACGCCGCCGTCGACGACCTCAACGCGAAGGGCGTGAAGACGGCGATCTACGACGACCCGAACCTGCCGACCGACGACAAGGGCGTGCTCCGCGGGCGCTCGGTCCAGCAGGGGCCGGACATCGCCTGGTTCCGCGACCCCGCGGGAAACGTGCTGTCGGTGCTGCAGAACTGACTCAGCCCCGCGGCTCCTCGTCGCTGTCCAGGTCGGTGACGTCCCAGTCGGCGCGCGTCGCGGGCGGCACGTCCTCCGTCGAGCGGGGGACGGTCGCCACCAGCTGGTAGGTCGCCTCCATCGGCCACGCGCGGTCGTCCGCCAGCTCGAACACGTCGAACGCGGAAGCGCCCTCGAACTCGGCCGGGATGCGGACGCGGTTGGGCGGCACATCCAGGCGGGAGGGCAGGGTGAGCGCCCGCGGGGGCATGCCGTCGCGCAGCAGCATGGCGCGGAAAGTCTTGGCGGAATCGGGCACGACCACACGGTAGGCCGGTTACCCCGACTGCGCGAGGGCAACACAGTCGACGCACAGCGAGCCCTCGAACGTTGCTCAGCGTCCTAGGATGGCGCCGTGGAGCCGATCATCGTCTGCCTGTGGATCCTCGGGGTCGCCTGTGCCGCGACCTGGGTGCTGTCGCTGATCACCGGCGAGCACTCCTGGGTCGACCGCATCTGGTCCATCGTGCCCGTCGTCTATGTGTGGGTCTTCGCGGGCGCCGCCGGCCTCGCCGACCCGCGCCTCGACCTCGTCGCGGTGCTCGTCACGCTCTGGGGCGCGCGCCTCACCTTCAACTTCGCCCGGAAGGGCGGCTACGCTCCGGGCGGCGAGGACTACCGGTGGGAGGTGCTGCGCGGCCGGATGCGCGCGGCGGCGTTCGCGCTCTTCAACCTCTTCTTCATCGTGATCTACCAGAACGTGCTGCTGCTCCTGATCGCCTTGCCCGCCTGGACGATGTACCAGCACCGGACGCCGCTGACCCCGCTGGACGTCATCCTGGCCGCGCTGTTCCTGGCGTTCCTGATCGGCGAGACGATCGCCGATCAACAGCAGTGGCGCTTCCACCAGTGGAAGGCGGCCGAGGTCGCCGCCGGCCGGCAGCCGTCGCCGCGCTTCCTGCAGGCCGGCCTGTTCCGCTTCTCGCGGCACCCCAACTTCTTCTGCGAGCAGGCGCAGTGGTGGGTGGTCTTCCTCTTCGGCTGTGTGGCCGCTGGGTCGGTGCTGCAGTGGACCGTGATCGGGCCGCTGCTGCTCACCGGCCTGTTCATCGGCTCCACGGTCTTCACCGAGAGCATCTCCCGCTCGCGGTACCCGGAGTACGCCGAGTATCAGGCGCGCACGTCGCCCATCGTGCCCTGGTTCCCCGGCCGCGGGAAGACCGCGCGCATGTGGTCTGAGTCGAGGTAGTCGGCCACGCCGATCAGGATGAGGCTGAACACGATCTGCTCCGTCACCATCCACCACGGGTACAGGCCGGGGATCGCCGCGATCACCAGGGTGACGACGGGGAAGATCTTGGCGAACAGCCGCAGCCGCGAGTACGCCCAGTAGTAGCCCTTCTGCGCACGCCAGGCGAAGTAGAACAGCGTCACCGTCATCCCGAGCACGATCACGCTGCGCATCCAGACCGGGAAATCCACCCGGACGCCGTCGAGTGTGAGCACGACAGCGATGACCACAGCGGCGAGGCCGATGACGAGCTCGACAGCCAGCAGCCAGCCGATGACCGTGAACGCGCGCCGGGTACGCGGGTGGATGCGGCCCTCCTCGGGCACCGTGTAGGCGGCGTGACGGCCGCCCGCGATGCGGTCGAGCCGCGCGAGCAGAGTTTCCACGCATCCACGGTAACCCGGGCTACGGTGTGAATATGTCGTGCATCCGGTTCAACACCCCCGCCCAGCGTCAGGCCATGCGGAACAGCCGGCCGGCGATGCTCACGCCCGAAGAGGCGGCGGCGCTGCATCCCGCCCCGGAGGTGACCGAGAGCAAGGTCCGCCGTCTGCGGCTGCTCGCGGCCGACGCCAACCCGAAGATCCGGGAGGCGGTGGCCAGCAGCTACAACACGCCGGAGGACCTGTTCTGGACGCTGTCCCGCGACCCCGACGAGGGGGTGCGCGGCTGCGTGGCGAAGAACGAGGCCACGCCGTGCGACATCCTGCGCGAGCTCGCGGACGACCGCTCGGAGAACGTGCGCGGCTGGGTGGCCGTCAACTACTTCGTCCCGGCGGATGTGATGGAGAAGCTGGCGGACGACCGCAGCCGCACGGTCCGCAGCCTGGTGAAGTGGAAGGCGTCGCTGGCCGACGAGGCCGCGCCGTCGCACGCGGTGGTCTGATGCCCGACCCGTCGAGCGTCCGCGTCGACTCCTGGGCCTGGGCGGTGCGGCTCTACAAGACCCGCTCCGCCGCTTCGGACGCCTGCAAGGCCGGCCACCTCCGGGTGAACGGCGAGCGGGCGAAGCCGGCGCAGCCGGTGAAGGTCGGCGACGAGGTGCGCGCCTGGACCGGCACCGCCGAGCGCACCTACATCGCCCGGCGGCTGATCGTGAAGCGCGTGAGCGCCGCCGTGGCCGCCGAGTGCTTCGAGGACCGGACGCCGCCTCCACCGCCGCGCACCGAGACGCCCGCGACCGTCACCCGCGAGCGCGGCGCCGGACGCCCGACGAAGCGCGAGCGTCGCATGCTGGACCAGCTCCGGGGCCGCTGATGGCGCTCGCGCGCATCGGCATCTCGGGCTGGACCTACGCGCCCTGGCGCGGCGTGTTCTACCCGCCGAAGCTGCCGCACCGGCTGGAGCTCGAGTACGCCTCGGAGCGGCTCGACTCGATCGAGATCAACGGCAGCTTCTACTCGCTTCAGCGTCCGACCAGCTACCGCGCCTGGGCCGAGAACACCCCGGAGGAGTTCGTATTCAGCGTGAAGGGCGGCCGGTACATCACGCACATCCTGCGTCTGAGGAACGCGCGCGGCGCCGTCGCCAACTTCTTCGCGTCCGGCGTGCTCGCCCTCGGGCCGAAGCTGGGCCCGCTCCTGTGGCAGCTGCCGCCGACCTTGCAGTTCGACGCCGAGCAGGTCGACGCGTTCTTCCGGATGCTGCCGCGCACCACCATGGAGGCCGCCGCCCTGGCGGGGGAGTCGACGCTCGACGAGGACCGCACCCACAGCGCGGTGGACGCCGACCGGCCGCTGCGGCACGCGGTCGAGGTGCGCCACGCGTCCTTCGACGTCCCCGAGTTCACCGCGATCGCACGGGAGCACGGGGTCGCGATTGTGCTGGCCGACACCGCCGGGCGCTACCCGGTCATCCGGGAGCTGACCGCGCCGGGATTCGCATACGTGCGCCTCCACGGCGACGAGGAGCTCTACACCAGCGGTTACGACGACGACGCGCTCGACCGGTGGGCGGCCGAGCTGGGCGGCTGGCTCGACGGCGGCCGCGACGTCTACGCCTACTTCGACAACGACGTGAAGGTGCGCGCTCCCTACGACGCGATGGGCCTGCGCGACCGGCTGGCCGCTTGGACTCCGCGCCAGCACTGATCGGGCGCTCTCACTAGACTCGAATGGTGGAGGGTGCACGCGTCGAGGTGAGCTCGCGGGTCTGGACGATCCCCAACGTGCTCAGCTTCTTCCGGCTCGCCCTCGTGCCCGTCTTCCTGTGGCTCATCGTGACCGGCGAGGACGGCCTCGCCCTGCTGGTGCTGGTCGTCTCCAGCGTCACCGATTTCCTCGACGGCTGGCTCGCCCGGCGCCTGAATCAGATGTCGCGGCTCGGCCAGCTGCTCGATCCCGCCGCCGACCGGCTGTACATCTTCGCCGCGCTGATCGGCCTGTGCTGGCGGGAGGTCATCCCCTGGTGGCTGTTCCTGGTGATCGTGGCCCGGGATGTCATGCTCGCGATCCTCGGCGTCATCCTCGCGAACCACGGGTACGGGCCGCTGCCGGTGCACCACCTCGGAAAAGTGGCGACTTTCTGCCTGTTCTGGGCCCTCCCGCTGCTCATGCTGGGGGAGGCGTACGCCCCGCTGGCGCCCTTCTCCCTGCCGCTCGGCTGGGCCTTCGCGCTCTGGGGGGCGTTCCTCTACTGGTGGGCCGGCGTGGTCTACATC
>JAEWJG010000007.1 GCA_023386675.1 Actinomycetes bacterium | reverse complement strand
CGTGAGCCCCGCGCCACCGCGCCACCGTGCTGCGGCTAGGCCGCGTCCTTCCCGTGCGGGTCGGACGCGTTGAGCACCTCCACCACGCGGTCGTAGTCGCCGCGCGCCTCGCCGTAGCGGAGGAACTTGACGCGCTCCACCTGCAGCTCCTTGGCGTCCGGCTGGGTCTCGATGAGCTCCATCACCTCGCTGACGAACTCGTCGAGCGGCATGGCGAACTCGCTCTCCTCCTGCCCAGGAAGCAGGCCGGTGCGGACCGCCGGCGGCTCCAACTCCACGATCTTGACGGAGGTGTCGGCGAGCTGGAGGCGGATGCTCTCGCTGAGCATGTGCACGGCCGCCTTGCTCGCGTTGTAGCTGGGCGTCGCCTTCAGGGGCGTGAAGGCGAGCCCGGACGAGACGGTCACGATCGTGGCGTCGGGCCGGGTCTGGAGGTGCTCGACGAAGGCGGCGATCAGCCGGATCGGCCCGAGCACGTTGGTGGCGACGACCGACTCCGCCGACTCGAGGAAGCCCGCGGGCGCGTGCCAGTCCTCGACGCGCATGATGCCGGCCATGGCGACCAGCACGTTGAGGTCGGGATGGGCGGCGAGCACCTGGGCGGACGCCTCGCGGATGCCGGCGGCGTCGGCCGTGTCGATGCGGACGGTGTCGATTCCGGGATGCTCGGCGGCGATCCGCTCGAGCAGCTCGGTGCGGCGGCCTCCGACGATGACGGTGTTGCCGCGCTCGTGGAGGGCGACGGCGAGGGCGAGCCCGATGCCGCTGGTGGCGCCGGGGATGAAGACGGTGTTCCCTGTGATGTCCATGCCTCCACCCTCGGGCGGCCGGAGGGGCGGAGGAAGTGGAGCGGTCATCCAGGGATCGGCGGTCCCTGGTTCGTGGGCGGCCGCGCATCCATGATGGATGCATGGACCGCACCGCCCTCGCCGATTTCCTGCGCCGCCACCGCGAGGCGCTGCGCCCGGAGGACGTCGGACTCCCGGAGGGTGCGCGCCGCCGCGCGCCCGGCCTGCGGCGCGAGGAGGTCGCCCTTCTTGCGGCCATGTCCGCCGACTACTACACGCGGCTGGAGCAGCGCCGCGGCCCGCAGCCGAGCGAGCAGATGCTGTCATCGCTGTCGCGCGCCCTGCGCCTGACCGACGATGAGCGCGACTACCTGTACCGAGTCGCCGGCCACAACACCCCCGACCGGTTCTCCGGCGGGGGCCACGTCTCCCCCGCCCTGCTGCGGGTGCTGGACCGCCTCGAGGACACGCCCGCGCTGGTGCTGTCCAACCTCGGCGAGACGCTGGTGCAGAACCGGATGGCGGTCGCGCTGCTCGGCGACCGCTCCAGTTACATCGGGCTGGCGCGCAGCGAGTTCTACCGCTGGTTCACCGATCCGGGCGCCGCGCGGGCGCAGTATCCCGAGGAGGATCGCGCCCGGCAGAGCCGCGCGCAGGTCGCCTCGCTGCGGGACGCCTACGGCGCCCTCGGCCCGCGGTCGCGCGCCGGTGAGCTGGTGCGGGCGCTGCTGGCCGAGAGCCCGGAATTCGTGGAACTGTGGGACCGGCACGAGGTCGCCCGCCGGTTCGAGGATCACAAGACCCTGCTGCATCCCGAGCTCGGAGAGATCGAGCTGGACTGCCAGGCGCTGTTCACCGAGGATCAGTCGCAGTGCCTGCTGGTGCTGACCGCTGCCCCGCGCACCGAGGCCGCGGAGAAGCTGGCCCTGCTGGCGGTGCTCGGAACGCAATCCTTCGCGCCTGCTGCGCACGGCGACGACGCGCTGTAACCTGTCGCGCATGAACGCGGGGGCTGTCGACGATCCGACCGTGGCGTGGCTGCTGGAGGGCGACCCGTCGATCCGCTGGCAGACGCTGCGGGATGTGCTGCACGCCCCCGACGACGAGGTCGCCGCCGAGCGGGCGCGCGTCGAGCGCGAGGGCTGGGGCGCGACCCTGCTCGGCCTGCAGGACGCGTCCGGCACCTGGGGCGGGACGGTCTGGAAGCCCGAGGACCGCGACGCGACCGACACCGTGGTGCTGCTGCTCGCCCTGCTGGGCGCCGACGGCCCGGGCACGCGTGCGGCACTCGACCGCACCGCCTCCGAGGTCGACTGGGGCGAGGAGTGGGGCCACGCCCCCTTCTTCGACGGGGAGGTCGAACCGTGCATCAACGGCCGCGTGCTCACCGCCGCCGCCCCGTACGGTCACGCGACCGAGACCATCCTGCGCAAACTGCTCGACACCCAGCAGACCGACGGCGGCTGGAACTGCTACGCCGAGACCCGCGACGACCCGGGCTCGTTCCACAGCACCATCTGTGTCGTGGAGGCGCTGGTCGCCTACCGCGACGCCGGCGGCGCGACGGATGTTGCCGAACCGCTCCGGCGCGGGCAGGGGTACCTCCTCTCGCGCGGGCTGATGCGACGGAAGAGCACCGGCGAGCTGATCGACGAATCCTGGCTGGAGTTCCGCTTCCCGTACTACTGGAACTACGACGTGCTGCGCGGACTCGACCACCTGCGGGCGTCCGGTGTGCCCTACGACGAGCGGGTGGCCGAGGCGGTCGAGGTGGTGCGGTCGAAGCGCGGCGCGGACGGGCGGTGGACGCTGGACGCGCTGCTCCCCGGCCGCCCGGCGGTGCCGTTCGAGGCGGTCGGCGACGCGAGCCGGTGGAACACGCTGCGCGCGCTTCGCGTGCTGGAGTGGGCGGGCGTACAGTCCCCTGCATGACCGCCCGCACCCTGCTCCTGATCCGGCACGGCGAGAGCACGGCGAACGTCGCGGCCGCGGCGGCCGAGGCCGCTGGCGCCGAAGTCATCGCCGTGGAGGCCCGCGACGCCGATGTCACCCTGTCGCCGCTCGGCGAGCTGCAGGCCTCCGCGCTCGGGGCGCGGCTGCGGCCGGCGCTCCCGGCCGGGGCCGTCGTGTTCAGCTCGCCGTACCGCCGCGCCATCCAGACCGCCCGCTTCGCCCTCGGCGAGGAGGTGCCGCTGCGGATCGACGAGCGGCTGCGCGACCGCGAGCTCGGCATCCTCGACCGGCTGACCGCGGTCGGCGTGGAACGTCGTCTGCCGCTGGAGGCTGATCGGCGGCGATGGACCGGCAAGTTCTACTACCGCCCGCCGGGCGGCGAAGCGTGGACGGATGTGGCGCTGCGCATCCGATCGTTCCTGCGGGACGCCGTGGACACTCCGGCCGCCGACGACGGCGTGGTGGTCGTCTTCGCGCACGACGCCGTGGTCAGCCTGTTCCTCTACGTGCTGCTGAGGATGACCGAGGCGCAGCTCGCCGAGCACCTGCTGACGCATCCGGTCGCCAACGCATCGGTGACCGAGCTGACGTTCCACAGCGGCGAGTGGACTCTCGAGGCGTTCGCCGACGACGCGCACCTGGCGGCGGCGGGCCTTCCCTCGACCGACCACCCGGGGGAGGCGCGCACCGATGCGTGAGCGGCAGGATGACCGGCGGACGCCGGAGACGGTCTCCCCCGAGCTGCTGCGCGCGTGGCCGCTGCCCGAGCCGTCGGGGTCGAAGCGGTCCCGCGG
>JAEWJG010000422.1 GCA_023386675.1 Actinomycetes bacterium | reverse complement strand
ACCCCGCGGTGCCCGTGGTCCGGGCGCCGTTCGGCGACACCGTCGTGATCAAGCAGCTGCTCGACCTCGGCGCGCAGAACATCCTCGTGCCGATGGTCGACAGCGTCGAGCAGGCGCAGGCGGCGGTCCGCGCGGTCCGCTACCCGCCGCACGGCGTGCGGGGCGTCGGCAGCGCGCTGGCCCGCTCCTCGCGCTGGAGCCGCGTCCCGGACTACCTCGCCCGCGCGAACGACCTCGTGTCGCTGACCGTGCAGATCGAAACGGTGGAGGCATTGGAAGCCGCGGCCGCGATCGCCGCCGTCGACGGAGTGGATGCGCTCCTCGTCGGCCCGGCGGACCTCGCCGCCTCGATGGGTCTGCTCGGGCAGCAGAACCACGCGGACGTGATCGCCGCCGTCGAGCGCGTGATCGCCGCCGGCCGCGAGGCCGGGACTCCGGTCGGCGTCAACGCCTTCGACCCGGCGACGGCCGACCGATACGCCGTGGCGGGCGCGGCGTACGTGCTCGTGGGCGCCGACGTGACACTGCTCGCCCGCGCCTCGGAGGCACTGGCGGACCGCTTCATCGGTGCGTCCCCCGACGCGCCGCCCGCGCAGACGTACTAGTTGCCGCAGCCGAACCGATCGTATATCATCTCGAATACGGTCTCACCGAGACCCTTCCCCGACGACGAGGAGCCCCATCCCGTGAGCGCACTGAGCCTCCCCGGCAAGATCATCGCGGTGCATCTGAACTACCGGTCCCGCGCCGCGCAGCGCGGCCGCACCCCGGCGCAGCCGTCCTACTTCTTCAAGCCGTCGTCCTCGGTCGCCGACTCGGGCTCGGAGCTGGAACGCCCGGCCGGCACCGAGCTGCTCGCCTTCGAGGGCGAGATCGCGCTCGTCATCGGCCGCCCCACCCGCCGCGTCTCGCCCCAGGAGGGCTGGGCCGCGGTCTCCGGAGTGACCGCCGCGAACGACTTCGGGCTGTACGACCTCCGCGCAGCCGACAAGGGCTCCAACGTGCGCTCGAAGGGCGGCGACGGCTTCACGCCGCTCGGTCCCGCCGTACTTCCCGCCGCCGGCCTCGACCCGGCGGCCCTGCGCGTGCGCACGTGGCTGAACGGCGAGCTGGTCCAGGATGGCACCACCGACGACTTGCTGTTCCCCTTCGGCCGTCTCGTCGCCGACCTCTCGCAGCTGATGACCCTGGAGCCCGGCGACGTCATCCTCACCGGCACCCCGGCGGGCTCGTCCGTGACCGAGCCCGGCGATACCGTCGAGGTCGAGGTGGATGCGCCGACCGCCCCGGGCGCACCGAGCACCGGCCGCCTGGTCACACGGATCACCGCGGGCAGCATCCCCTTCAGCGACTTCGGGACGAAGCCGAGCGTCGACGACCACCAGCGCGCCGAGGCGTACGGCACCGCGCCCGAACCGGCCTGGACGCTGACCGACGAGGTGCGCGGCAAGCTCGCGAGCGTCGCCACCGCCACGCTCAGCTCTCAGCTCCGGAAGCGCGGCCTGAACAACGTCAGCATCGACGGCCTCACCTCCACCCGTCCCGACGCCCGGGTCGTCGGCACCGCGCGGACGCTCCGGTACGTCCCGAACCGCGAGGACCTCTTCGACTCCCACGGCGGCGGCTACAACGCCCAGAAGCGCGCCTTCGACGCCGTGGGCGCCGGCGAGGTGCTCGTGATCGAGGCCCGCGGCGAGCGCGGCAGCGGCACCGTCGGCGACGTGCTCGCCCTGCGCGCGCAGGTCAACGGCGCGGCCGGGATCGTCACCGACGGCGGCGTCCGCGACCTGGCCGTGGTGGCCGCTCTGGACATCCCCACGTACCACAATGGTCCGCACCCCGCGGTGCTCGGCCGGAAGCACGTGCCCTGGGAGACCGACACGACCATCGCGTGCGGCGGCGCCACCGTGCAGCCGGGCGACGTGATCGTGGGCGACGCGGACGGCCTGCTTGTCATCCCGCCCGCGCTCGTCGAGGAGGTCGTGGATGCGGCCATCGAGCAGGAGCGCGAAGAGGAGTACATCGCGGAGCAGGTGGCCGCGGGCCACCCGGTCGACGGGCTGTTCCCGATGAACGCCGAGTGGAAGGAACGGTACCGCGCATGGCGGACGCAGCAGTGAAGACGGTCGCGCCGAGCAAGTCGCAGCTGGCCTACGAGTTCATCCGCGCGCGCATCGACGACGGCCGGTACGTCTCCGGCTTCCGGCTGGTGCTCGGGCAGATCGCGGGCGAGCTCGACATCAGCGTGGTCCCCGTGCGGGAGGCCATCCGCCGGCTGGAGGCCGAGGGGCTGGTGACGTTCGAGAAGAACGTCGGCGCCCAGGTCGCCCTTCTGCAGGAGGCCGAGTACACGTACACCATGGAGACGCTGGCGCTGGTCGAGGGCGCGGCGACGCAGTTGTCCGCCCCCCTGCTCAACGGGGACCACCTCCACCGGGCCCGCATGGTGAACCGCGAGATGATCGCCTGCCTCGACGACTTCATCCCGCACCGCTTCACGCAGCTCAACCAGGAGTTCCACTCGGTGCTGTACGAGGAGTGCCCCAACCCGCACATCCTCGACCTGGTGCACCGCGGCTGGAACCGCCTCACCGTGCTCCGCGACTCCACCTTCAGCTTCGTGCCCGGCCGCGCCCGCGAGTCCGTCGACGAGCACGAGCAGATCCTGAACCTCATCGAGTCCGGCGCCGACGCGCTGGAGATCGAGCTCGCCGCGCGCCGCCACCGGCTGGCGACCCTGGACGCCCTTCAGCGCTATAAGGAACAGCACGCGTACCAGAGCGAGCACAAGCAGCAGCAGCACTGACCGCACCCACCGAACGGAGCCCGCGCATGGCGCAGCACCATATCCCCGACAATCTGCCCGGCAAGATCCAGCACTTCATCGACGGCGAGTTCGTCGACAGTGTCTCGGGCAAGACCTTCGACGTGCTCGACCCGGTGTCGAACGAGACCTACGTGCAGGCCGCGGCCGGCCAGAAGGAGGACATCGACCTCGCCGTCGCCGCCGCGACCCGCGCCTTCACGGAGGGCCCCTGGCCGCGGATGAAGCCCCGCGAGCGCGCCCGCGTGCTGAACCGGATCGCCGACGCCGTCGAGGCGCAGGACGCTCGGCTCGCCGAACTGGAGACCTTCGACACCGGCCTCCCGATCACCCAGGCGCTCGGCCAGGCGCAGCGCGCGGCCGAGAACTTCCGCTTCTTCGCCGACCTGATCGTCGCGCAGGCGGACGACGCCTACAAGGTGCCGGGCAGCCAGCTCAACTACGTGAACCGCAAGCCGATCGGCGTCGCCGGGCTCATCACGCCGTGGAACACGCCGTTCATGCTGGAGAGCTGGAAGCTCGCGCCGGCGCTCGCGACCGGCAACACCGTCGTGCTGAAGCCGGCCGAGTTCACGCCGCTGTCCGCGTCCCTGTGGGCCACGATCTTCCGCGAGGCGGGCGTGCCGGACGGCGTGTTCAACCTCGTCAACGGCCTCGGCGAGGAGGCCGGCGACGCGCTGGTGAAGCATCCGGATGTGCCGCTCATCTCGTTCACGGGCGAGAGCCGCACCGGACAGATCATCTTCGCGAACGCCGCGCCCTTCCTGAAGGGCCTGTCGATGGAGCTGGGCGGCAAGTCCCCGGCCGTCGTGTTCGCCGACGCGGACCTGGAGGCGGCCATCGACTCGACCCTGTTCGGCGTGTTCTCGCTGAACGGGGAGCGCTGCACCGCCGGGTCGCGCATCCTGGTCGAGCGTCCGGTCTACGACGAGTTCCTGTCGCGGTACGCGGAGCGGGCCAAGAACATCGTGGTCGGCGACCCGCACGACCCGAAGACCGAGGTCGGCGCGCTCGTGCACCCGGAGCACTACGAGAAGGTCATGTCGTACGTCGAGCTCGGCAAGCAGGAGGGCCGCCTGCTCGCGGGCGGCGGCCGCCCGGAGGGTCTGGAGACCGGCAACTACGTCGCACCGACCGTGTTCGCGGACGTGGCCCCGGACGCGCGGATCTTCCAGGAGGAGATCTTCGGCCCGGTCGTCGCCATCACGCCGTTCGACACCGACGCGGAGGCGCTGGAACTCGCGAACGGCGTCAAGTACGGCCTCGCCGCGTACATCTGGACGAGCGACCTCGAGCGCGCGCACACCTTCGCGCAGAACGTCGAGGCCGGGATGGTGTGGCTCAACTCCCACAACGTCCGCGACCTGCGCACGCCCTTCGGCGGTGTCAAGGCGTCCGGTCTCGGGCACGAGGGCGGCTACCGCTCGATCGACTTCTACACCGACCAGCAGGCGGTCCACATCACGCTGGGCCCCGTCCACACCGCCCGGTTCGGCGCCACGGCGCACCAGGCGGAAGAGGCGGCCGAGGCCGCAGAAGACGCCGGCGACGCCTGATCCCGTTCACCACATCCACTCAGCGCAGAGAGAGCACCACCATGACCATCACCCCCGGCTCCCCCGAGCCCATCGTGACCGCCGGCGACCCGATCCCGGCGCCGACCGACCGCATCCCCACGCCGAAGGCCACCCCGCCGGACGTCGTCCGCTGCGCCTACATGGAGCTGGTCGTCACCGACCTGGCGGCGAGCCGCGAGTTCTACGTCGACGTGCTCGACCTCGTCGTCACCGAGGAGGACGAGAACACCGTCTACCTACGGTCGATGGAGGAGTTCATCCACCACAACCTCGTGCTGCGGAAGGGCCCGGTGGCTGCGGTCGCCGCGTTCTCCTACCGGGTGCGCACGCCGCAGGATCTCGACCGCGCCGTCGAGTTCTACACCGAGCTCGGCTGCCGCGTCGAGCGTCGCGCCGACGGCTTCACGAAGGGCATCGGCGACTCGGTGCGCGTGGAGGACCCGCTCGGCTTCCCGTACGAGTTCTTCTACGAGGTCGAGCACGTCGAGCGCCTGGCCTGGCGGTACGACCTCTACACGCCCGGCGCGCTGGTCCGCATCGACCACTTCAACCAGGTGACACCGGATGTGCCGCGCGCGGTCGCCTACATGGAGGACCTCGGCTTCCGGGTGACCGAGGACATCCAGGACGAGGCCGGCACCACCTACGCCGCGTGGATGCGCCGCAAGCCGACCGTGCACGACACCGCGATGACGGGAGGCGACGGCCCGCGGATGCACCACGTCGCCTTCGCCACGCACGAGAAGCACAACATCATCGCGATCTGCGACAAGCTCGGCGCGCTCCGCCGCAGCGACTGCATCGAGCGCGGCCCGGGCCGTCACGGCGTCTCGAACGCCTTCTACCTGTACCTGCGCGACCCTGACGGTCACCGCGTCGAGATCTACACGCAGGACTACTACAC
>JAEWJG010000388.1 GCA_023386675.1 Actinomycetes bacterium | reverse complement strand
CGTCAACACCGTCGGAGGCACGGTCAGCACTCCGGACGGCGACGGCCAGGCCTCGCCCGCCTCGGCGCAGCAGGTGGTCGCGCCGCTCACCGCGACCGTCTCGGCCGACAAGTCGTTCACGGTCCCGCAGCTGCCCGCCGGCCAGACCACCGGGACGAAACTCCCCGCCACGAACACCTCCACCGGCGCGCTCGACACGCTGACCGTCCGCGAGCCGGGCACGGGCACGTTCTTCAGCGACAAGATCATCTTCGGCGGTTTCACCGGTAACCAGAGCTGGCCGCAGGGCGCGACCGCCGCACACGTCAGCTGGTTCGTCGACTCCGGGACCGCGCCCGCCGACTCGCCGTTCGACACGGCCTCCGGCCTCCCTGCCACCCCGACCCTCGCCGCCGGCCAGCAGCTCACCGGCTTCCTCGTCACCTACACCGGCGCGATCGCGTCCGGCGCGGCCGCGGTCATCCCGTTCGACGTCAAGACCACGACCGACGCCGGCCCCTCCGCCTCCGGCTTCACGACCTACCCGAACAACGTCACCGTCACCGGCACGAACGCCGCAGGGACGGGCACGGATGTCGCGAACGCCGACCTCGAGGTCTACTTCCCCGAGGTGATCATCGGCCTCAAGAAGACCGTCTCGGGCGGCACCCTCATCCCGGGCAGCTCGAGCCTCGTCCAGCTGTCGGCGCAGACGCCGGCGAACACGAGCTCCGTGCGCCCCGACACCATCGTCATCACCGAACCGCAGGATCCCGCATCGGCGTACTGGAACGCCTTCGACGCCGCCTCCATCGCCCCGACCTCCGTGCCGTCCGGCTCCACGCTGACCATCGAGTACACGACCGACGGCAGCACCTGGCAGACGCTGGACACGGTGGATGCGACCTCCAAGGCGGTCACGTACTCCGCCAACCTCGATGACAAGCTTCCGGCCGGCACCAGGCACACCGACCTCAGGGGCCTCCGCTTCACGTTCGCCGACGCCGCCGGGTTCGGCCAGGCGACCAACGTCAAGCCGGCGATCGGCTTCGTCGCCCGCGGCCAGCTGCGCGACGGCACCGGCGTGACCAACCCCGGCACGTACCCGACCGTCACCACCTACCAGAACTGCGCGGTCGCGACCGCCGCGGGCACGGTCAACGGCGGCATGACGATCACCAGCCAGCCGTCCAGCGACTGCGGCTCGGCGAACATCCAGGCCACCTCCGGCGGCCCCGGTGGCGGGGGCGTGGCCGCCAGCAAGGCCTGGGACGGCAACAAGATCCTCCAGGCGCAGTCGGGCACGACCACCGGCGTCACGCTGGGCTGGGGCACACAGGTCACGGGCATCCGGTCGATGGCCGTCCAGGATGCGGCCAGCCCGTCGCCGGTCAGCGGAAGCGTCTTCCAGGCGTTCGACCTGACCCGCATCGACCCGATCACGCCGACGCAGACCGCGGGTGCCACCTACGACCCGCTGATCCGCTGGGACGCGGTCTCGAAGGTCGAGCTGTTCGACGGCACCAGCTGGAACGACGTGACGGCGAAGGCCTGCGCCACCGCCGGCTCCTGCGACGGCCGGTTCGGCGGGTACACGCTGAGCGCCGCCGAGAAGTCGTCCACCCAGGGCGTACGCCTCACCTTCATCGAGAGCCCGAACCGTGCGGCCGCCATCGCCGCGACCGGCGACCCGACCGCTCCGGCCGTCGGCTCCGGCGTGGCGAGCGCCGCGGCCGGCGCCTTCCCCGGTCCCGACGCCAACGCGCGCACGCTCCACCTCGTGCTGCAGCTGCGCAACAGCGTCCGCGGCTCGACGATCAACGACTGGGTGACCGGCACACGCGTCTACAACGCGGGCTCGCAGGGCTCGGTCGACAACCAGGTCGCGGTCCTCTCGACCCCGGCCTCGGGTGCATCCTTCACCCGCCTCGCGGACGACAAGGTCCTGATCCTCGACCCGACCTTCACCACGAAGGTGACCAAGGCCGCGTCGCCGGTGGGCCTCGTCATCCCGCAGCCGGATGTCCCGGCCGCGTCGTACCCGACGACGACGTACACGGAGAGCATCCAGAACACGTCGACCACCAACACCTGGCAGCTGCGGCTGAGCGACCCGATCGACTGCCTCAACGCGAACGAGGGAGCGACGCCGTGCGCGTTCGGCGCGTACGATCCGTCGGCCAACCCGTTCGAGCGGCTGAACCTGACGAAGATCGCGATCAACACGACGGCCGCGGCCGGCGTGCAGGCCTCGCAGAGCTCCGTCCAGCTGCTGCACCGCGCCGCCGACGGCACGGTCACCGTCCAGTCGCTGACCATCGCGCAGGCGACGGCGTTGACACCCGCGAACCTGCTCGACGTCGTCGGCGTCAGCGTGCTGTTCCGCGGCACGAACGCCCAGGGACCGGACGGCTCTGGTGGCACCATCGCGCCAGGGCAGAAGGCGATCGTCACGCTGTCCGCGCAGCTGCGTCCGACCACGCGCTCGACCGGAGCCGCCCTGGTGCCCGGCACCGTGAACAACACCGCTCACGGCACGCTGCACGACGACGTCTACCCGGCCACCGTCGCCGCGGACGCCGCCAGCGCGTCCGTCACGCTCGCGAACGGCAACCTCCAGGTCGCAACCGGCAAGACGTTCACCCCGACGCACACCCTGCAGGCGGCTCCGATCGACCCGATCCAGGTCGCTCTGCGCGCCCGCTCCACGGGCACGCTCGCGCCGAAGGTTCTCGTGATCGAGGACTCCACCGCCACCTTCTGGAACGCTTTCACCCTGAAGTCGTTCTCGCTGCCCAACACGCCGACCGGCGCGGACCGCATCCAGGTGGATGCGCAGACCGGCCAGGGCGCCCAGGCGGTGTGGACGCTCGGTGCCCCGACGACGATCTCCTCGGCGGCGCTGCCCGCGGGCGCGACCGCGGCGAACGTCACCGGACTCCGTTTCACCTACACGAAGTCCGACGGCACGTCGTTCGCCGCGAGTGCAAACGCGGACAACGTAGTGCTCAACGTGTCGCTGCGCACGACCCTGCGCGACGGCTCCGGCCCGGTGACCTCCAGCGTGGCGACGACCCCGATGCCGGGAGAGACCGCGCCGGGCACCGTCACGGACACCGTGGTCGCCAACGCCTCGTACAACACGGTGACCGCGAATCCCGCCTCGGCCACCGCGACCTTCACCGTCGACCCCGGCACCGCCGCGCTCGCCGTCGAGAAGACCAGCCCCGGACAGGCCGCCTCCGGACGCGAGGTCAACTGGACGCTGCGCTTCAAGAACACCGGGACGGGCGTCCTCCCGAACCCGGTGGTGACCGACACGCTGCCCGCCGACGGCTCGCTGCTGTTCGTGCCGACGAACGTGCCGTCGTACAGCACGTCCACCGGTGGCACGCTGCCGACCGCGGCGTCGAGCGCGACCCGGACCTACGACACGTCGACCCGCGCGATCCGCTTCACGTGGCCCGCCGGCTCGGCCCTCGCGCCGGGGGAGACGTACAGCATCACGCTGTCGCTGCAGATCAAGCCGGGCCTCGCCCCGGCGACGACGGCCACCAACTCGTTCGGTGTGAGTACCGACCGGGCGCTGACCTCGAGCGCCTGCACCGCGCTCAACCCGGGCAACGGCCGTGCGGTGTCCTTCGCGAACAACACCTGCTCCACCACCAACGTGGTGACCACGCTCTCGCAGGGCTCGTTCACCGCCTCCAAGGGCGTGAAGTCCGACACCGGCGCCTCGCAGAACGTCGCCAACGCGGCCGTCCCCTGCACCGCGGACGCGGACGGCTTCTACCGCTACCCGTGCGCAGCGGTGAGCGGGATCGGGCACACCGACTCCTGGAAGCTCGAGCTGACCAACGGTGGCAACGTCGCGGCGACCGCGCTCACCGCCGTGGACGTGTTCCCGCGCAACGGCGACGTCGGCGTGGTCGACCCCTCGCCGCGGGGCTCGGTCTACGCCCCGCGCTTCAACGGCGACGTCTCCTACCTGCCGTCGGCCGAGGCCGCCGGAGCGGTGATGAACTGGTTCGTGACCACCGGCGCGAGCCCGTGCACGAACGAGATCACCCCGGGCAAGTCCTGCCCGGCCGGCTCGTGGAGCCCCGCCTCCGCGGTCGGCACGAGCGTCGACCCCGCCGCCGTCACCGCGGTGAAGCTCGTGTTCGACTTCAGCAAGGCGCCGGGCGGCGTCCTGCCGGCAGGCGCATCCCTCACGATCACGTACTCCACGACCAACGTCCCGACCACCTCGGCCGGCGACGGCCGCGCTCCGGTCACCGCTCCGGTCAGCGGCGTCCGGGCGTGGAACTCGTTCGGCTTCTACCCGACTTACGCGTCGGGGTCGCAGCCGGCCGGCCCGCAGGAGCCGATCAAGGCGGGCGTCATCCTGACCGGCGGTCCGCTGCAGGTGACCAAGACGGTCACCGGACCGGCGGCGCAGTTCGCGCCGACGAGCTTCGTCGCCGACGTCGGCTGCACCATCGGAGGAGCCGCCGTCGACCTCGGCGCGAACGCATCGGTCACGCTGTCGAGCGCGAACGGCTACACCGCCCGCATCGACGGCATCCCGACCGGCGCCGTCTGCCAGACCGTCGAGCACGGCGCGCCCGGCTCCTACGGCGAGTCGACGCGTACGGTCACCCCGTCGTCGGTCACCATCGCCGCCGCGGATGCCTCGCAGCCGGTTCCCGCCGCGCAGCAGGTCGCGATCGTGAACGACTACGAGCTGACCTCGCTCACCGTCACCAAGCACGTGGACACCGCGGCGACGACCGGATCGTTCGGTCCGTTCTCGTTCACCGTCACCTGCGTGTCGGCGCTCGGATCCACCGTCCCGCTCGCCGCCGGTGACGCCGCGTTCACCCTCAGCGACGGCGCCAGCCGCACGATCGCGAGCCTGCCGGTCGGCGCGGCGTGCACCGTCACCGAGACCGACGCCGACGGCGCGGCGACCGCCCCGAACCACGTGGGCATCGCCGTGGACGGCGGCGCCGAGTCCGCCGGCACGCAGGCCGTCGTGGTCGTCCGCGCCGACGACACCGCCGTGGTGACCAACCACTACGCGTCCGGCACGCTCGCGGTCACCAAGACCGTCGACGGGGACGTGGCGGCCGGCTACGGCGACGGGCCGTTCACCCTCCACGTCACCTGCACGTACGACGGGACGCAGACGCTGTTCGACGGCGACCTGAGCATCCGGGGCGGCGAGACGCTCACCGTGCCGGGAACCTTCCCGGCGGGCACCTCGTGCGCGGTCGCCGAGACCGCGACGGGAGGCGCGACCGGCTCCACGGTGAGCGCGCCGACCGTCGTCATCCCGGGTGACGACGCGGGCACCGCGGTCGTGACGGTGGATGTGACCAACACGTTCTCCGCCGGCTCGGTCGAGATCACCAAGGTGCGCACCGGCGACGGTGTCGCGCGCTACGGCGACGGACCGTTCACCGCTCAGCTCACCTGCACCTGGGTGAAGGACGGCGTGACGCTCACCATCCCGCTGCCGAACGGCGGCGCGGTGACCCTGGATGCCGCACACGGCTACACCGCCACGGTGACGGGCCTCATCCAGGGCGCGCACTGCGACGTCGCCGAGACCGCGACCGGCGGGGCGAGCTCCGTCGCGATCGCGCCGGCCGGCGGCGTGACGGTCCCGGCGGGAGCGCCCGCGGCGGTCACCATCACGAACACCTTCGACACGGGCTCGGTCACCATCGACAAGAAGCGCGTCGGGCCCGGCGTCGCCCTGTTCGGTGCCGGACCCTTCACCGTCCAGCTGACCTGCACCGCGGTGATCGACGGCGTGATCACCCCGCTCGACCTCGGCGCGGACGCCACCCGGACCCTGTCGGAGGCGAACGGCTACACCGCCACCGTCGACGGCATCCTGGCCGGCGCCTCCTGCGTGGTGGACGAGGCGGATGCGGGCCTCGCGACTGCGACGTCCTACGCTCCCGCGAACGGCACGATCACCGTGCCCGCCGGCGCGGCGGCGACGGTCACGGTGACGAACACGTTCCAGATCGGGCACCTGAGCATCCTCAAGCAGGCCGACCGCTCGGCCGCCTCCCTCGGCGACACGATCGTCTACACGATCCGGGTCACCAACGACGGCGCGATCGACGCGACGAACGTGAAGGTGACCGACACCCTCCCGACGGGTCTCCAGGTGACCGGCACCTCGCCGCAGGCGACCGCCGGCCCCGGCTCCCTGCACTGGACGCTTGCAACCCTGGGGGCGGGAGCCTCGGCGACGATGACGGTCACGACGAAGCTCGTCGCGTCGGTGGACACGGTGAACCGCGCCTCGGTCGAGACCCCGACCGGCCCGTGGACCGCGTCCACCGGCTCCGGCGCCTGCGGCGACCCGGGCGTCTCCTGCGCGGCGGTCACCGACCCGCCCAGGGCCGGCCTGGCCTCGACGGGCTCGGATGCGGTGCCTGCGACGCTGTGGGCGGCACTGGCCGCGCTCGTCGGGGTGGCGCTGCTCGCGCTCGGGATGCTGCGTCGCCGTCGCGGACACGAGTGACGCATACCGGGCGGGCACGGGCTTGTCTCGCGCCCGCCCGGTGGGATCATGACCCGCATGGATGAGCCCCAGACGGCCGCCGCACCCGGCCCGGCACCGGTCGCCCCCGCCCCGCACCCGCACCACCACCACGGCTGGTGGTGGAAGACGCTGCTGACCGGCCTCGCGCTGTGGATCCTGACGATCGTCGTCACAGCGTTCACCGGCAACACGAACCTGATCCCGACGCTCATCCTGCTCGGCAGCTTCCTCGTGCCGTTCTGCGTCGTGCTCTTCGCCATCGAGCGCGTGACCGGCAGCGTCAGCTCGCTGCAGCTCGTGCTCGCGTTCTTCATCGGCGGGATCTTCGGCGTGCTGGGCGCATCCCTCCTCGAGGTGAACCTGCACCAGAGTTGGTCGCTGTACCTGCTGGTCGGCCTCATCGAGGAGTTCGTGAAGGCGGTGCTGCTCATCGTCATCGGCTGGCGTGCCGTGCCGAAGACCGCGACGCAGGGCGCGCTGCTCGGCGCGACCGTCGGTGCCGGGTTCGCCGCGTTCGAGTCCGCCGGCTACGCGTTCAACGCGGCCATCACCTCGCGCGGGATCGACCTGGTCTCGCTGCTGCAGACGGAGGTTCTGCGCGCCATCCTGGCGCCGGTCGGCCACGTGCTGTGGACGGCGGTGCTCGGCGCGGTGCTGTTCGGCGCGGCGCGGGGACGCGACCGCTTCCGGTTCTCGATCTGGATCGTCGTCACGTACCTCGGCGTCGCCGTGCTGCACGGGCTCTGGGACTCGGCCAGCGACGTCGCGGCGGTCATCGCCCTCAGCGCGA
>JAEWJG010000337.1 GCA_023386675.1 Actinomycetes bacterium | reverse complement strand
TCGACCGGCTGTGGCCGCGCGGCGTCACGAAGGAGCGCGCCGGCATCGACCTCTGGCTGAAGGAGGTCGCGCCGTCCACCGAGCTGCGGCGCTGGTTCCACCAGGCGTCCGTCGAGGGCGAGGTGTTCGACGAGTTCCGCGCGCGCTACGAGCACGAGCTCGACAGCAACGCCGCCGTCGCCGAGCTCCAGGAGCTCGCGCGCACCCACCCTCACGTCACCCTCCTCGTCGGCGCCCGCGACCCCGAGCTGAATCACGGGAAGGTGCTCGAGGCGTACCTCGAGCACCACCCGTGATCCCCACGCCTACCCGGCGAGAGGCAGCCGCTCCTCGTTCGAGGCATCGGTCCCGACCGCGTCCACCAGATACCGCGCGTACGCCGGGATGGTCAGGAACGTCGGCGTGTCCTCCCCCAGCACCACCTCGCGAAGCAGGTCCGCCGCGTCCGCGAACCGCGACCCGGACGCCTCCCGTGCGACCCGCTCCTCGTCCAGCACGCGCGACACCAGCGCCGCATCCACCGCGGTCCCCTCCACGGTCACGGCCCGGTTCTCGATCCACTGCCGGAGCAGCGACCGCGAGATCTCGGCGGTCGCGGCGTCCTCCATCAGCCCGTCGATCGCCACCGCGCCGGTCCCGCGCAGCCACGCCTCGATGTACCGGAGCGCGACGGACACGTTCGACCGGACACCCGCATCCGTCACGGTCGCATCGGCGCCGCCCACGTCGAGCAGGTCGGCCCCGCTCACGACCACGTCCGGCCGCTGCCGCGAGACCTGGTTCGGCCGCTCCCCCAGCACCGCGTCGAACTCGGCGAGCGCCGTCGGGATGAGGTCGGGATGCGCGACCCAGGTCCCGTCGAAGCCGTCGCCGGCCTCGCGCCGCTTGTCCTCGGCCACCTTCGCGAGTGCCCGGGCGGTCGCCTCCGGATCGCGGCGGTTCGGGATGAACGCGCTCATCCCGCCGATGGCGTGCGCCCCGCGCTTGTGGCAGGTCGCGACCAGCAACTCCGTGTAGGCGCGCATGAACGGGACGGTCATCGTGATGCGGTCGCGGTCGCCGAACGCGAAGCGGCGCCCGCGGCCCTGGAACGTCTTGATCATCGAGAAGATGTAGTCCCAGCGTCCCGCATTCAGCCCGGCGCAGTGGTCGCGCAGTTCGAACAGGATCTCCTCCATCTCGAATGCGGCCGGGATGGTCTCGACGAGCACGGTCGCCCGCACGGTGCCGACCTGCATCCCGATGCGCTGCTGCGCGAAGACGAAGATGTCGTTCCACAGCCGCGCCTCCAGGTGCGACTCCAGCTTCGGCAGGTAGAAGTACGGCCCGCGTCCCGCATCCACCAGGGCCTGCGCGTTGTGCCAGAAGTACAGGCCGAAGTCGGTGAGGGAGGCGCTGGCCGGAGCGGTGCGTCCCGCCCGGTCGGTGAACGCGAGGTGCTTCTCGACCAGGTGCCAGCCGCGCGGCCGCATCACGATGGTGGGCGTGAGCTCCTGCGGAGTGGTGACCCGGTACTCCTTTCCGGTCTCGTTCGTGAAGGCGAGCGCCCCGCGCACGGCGTCGTAGAGCGTGTCCTGGCCGCCGACGATGTTCTCCCAGGTGGGGCTGGTCGCGTCCTCGAGATCGGCGAGCCAGACCCGGGCGCCGGAGTTGAGCGCGTTGATCGCCATCTTGGGGTCGGTCGGCCCGGTGATCTCGACACGGCGGTCCTCCAGGCCAGGCCCGGCGCCGGCGACGCGCCAGTCGGCGTCCTCGCGGATGGCCGCCGTGCTGCTGAGGAACCGCGGGTCGCGGCCGTTTCCGGCGTCGGCGCGGCGCCGCTGCCGTTCCGCGAGCAGCTCCTGCCGCCGCGCGGCGAAGGTCTGGTGCAGGTGGTCGACGAAGGCGATGGCCTCCGGGGTCAGGATGCGGTCGGCGCCGTCGGTGCGGCGGCCGGTGATCTCGATCATGCGTGTGTCTCCTTCGGACTCGGAATCAGAACTGGTGCTCTTCGGTGGAGCCGACCAGGGCGAGCGTTGCGCTGTCGGGGTTGAGCGCGGTCGCGATGCGGTCGAAGTAGCCGGTGCCGACCTCCCGCTGGTGGCGGGTGGCGGTGTAGCCGTCGGCCTCGGAGGCGAATTCCGCCTCCTGCAGGTCGACGTAGGCGCTCATGTGCCGGGTGGAGTAGTCCCGGGCGAGCGTGAACATCGAGTGGTTCAGCGCGTGGAAGCCGGCCAGCGTGATGAACTGGAAGGCGTACCCCATCGCGGCGAGTTCGCGCTGGAACCGGGCGATGGTCTCGTCGTCGAGGTGCGAGCGCCAGTTGAACGACGGCGAGCAGTTGTAGGCGAGCTTCTTGCCGGGGAACTCGGCGTGCACCGCCTCGGCGAACCGGCGCGCCAGCTCCAGGTCGGGCTCGGCCGACTCCACCCAGAGCAGGTCGGCGTACGGCGCGTAGGCGAGGCCGCGGGCGATCACCGGCTCGATGCCGTTGCGCACCTCGTAGAAGCCCTCCGCGGTGCGGGTCCCGGTGAGGAAGGGCCGGTCGCGCTCATCGTGGTCGCTGGTCAGCAGGCTCGCGGCCAGCGAGTCGGTGCGCGCGACCACGATCGTCGGCACGCCGGCGACATCCGCGGCGAGTCGTGCCGCGTTGAGGGTGCGGATGTGCTGCCCGGTCGGGATCAGCACCTTGCCGCCCATGTGCCCGCACTTCTTCTCGCTGGCCAGCTGGTCCTCCCAGTGCACGCCCGCGGCGCCGGCCTGGATCATCGAGTGCATGAGCTCGTAGGCGTTGAGCGGTCCGCCGAACCCGGCCTCTGCGTCGGCGACGATGGGAGCCATCCAGTCGTCGACCGCGCCCTCCGTCCCCTCGATCTGCCCGGCGCGGAGCAGCGCGTTGTTGATGCGGCGCACCACCGCAGGGACCGAGTTCGCCGGGTATAGGCTCTGATCGGGATAGGTCTGCCCGGCGAGGTTCGCATCGGCGGCGACCTGCCAGCCCGAGAGGTAGATCGCCTCGAGTCCCGCGCGGACCTGCTGCACGGCCTGGTTGCCGGTCAGCGCGCCGAGCGCGGCGACCCAGCGTGGGTCGTCGGCGGTGCTCGGGCGCTGGATCAGCTCCCACAGCCGCTCGGCGCCGCGGCGGGCGAGCGTCTGCTCCTCGCGCACAGGGCCGCGCAGGGCGACGACATCGGCGGCGGTGTAGTCGCGGCGGATGCCGGACCAGCGCGGGTCCGCATCCCACTCGAGCTGCAGTTCGGCGGCGGTCTGCGTCGTGTCGCCGGGGCGGGCTGTTGTCGTCATCGGGACCTCCATCGGTCGTGATCGGATGTCTCGATCCTTCGCCCCACGCAACGCCCGCCGAGCACATCCATCGGTAGAAATCCGGCCGTTCTTCTGTTTGCCAGAAGTCCGGCCGAGTGTCAGCATGGCCACCATGACCGTCATCGACGACGTGCACGACGACCGCCCCGACGCCGACGCGCTGATCCTGGGGAGGCGCATCCGTGCGACCCGGCAGCGCCGCGGGATGACGCTGGAGACGCTGGCCGCGGCCGTCGACCGGGCGCCGTCGCAGGTCTCGACCATCGAGAACGGCAACCGCGAGCCGCGCCTGGCGCTGCTGCGGGCGATCTCGGACGCGCTCGGCACGACCGTCGACGACCTGCTCTCCCCCGAGCCGCCGGACGAGCGCTCGGCGCTGGAGATCGCGGTCGAACGTGCCCAGCGCGGGCCGGTGTTCGCCGCCCTCGGCATCGAGCCGACCCGCGTCGGCCGGACGGTTCCGGATACGACGCTCCGCGCCATCCTGGGCCTCCATCAGGAGGTGGAGCGCCTGCACCGCGAGCGCGCCGCCACGCCCGAGGAGGCGCGCCGCGCCAACGCGGAGCTGCGGGCCACGATGCGGGCGCGCGACAACCACTTCCCCGAGCTGGAGGCGATCGCGGCCGACCTGCTGGCGGTCGTCGGGCACACCGGCGGACCGGTGTCGCATCAGACGGTGACCGACATGGCCGATCACCTGGGGTACTCGCTCCACTACGTCGGCGACCTGCCGCACTCCACCCGCTCGGTGACCGACCGGCGCAACGGGCGGATCTACCTGCCCACCGAGCAGTCGGCGTCCCGGGACTCGCGCTCGCCCATCCTGCAGGCGTTCGCCTCGCACCTGCTCGGGCACGACGAGCCGCGAAACTACGCCGATTTTCTGCGGCAGCGGGTGGAGACCAACTACCTCACCGCGGCGCTGCTGCTTCCCGAGAAGGATGCGGTCGCCTTCCTGACCGAGGCCAAGAACTTCCGCCGCATCTCCATGGAGGACCTCCGCGACGCGTTCGCGGTGTCGTACGAGACGGCGGCGCACCGGTTCACCAACCTCGCCACCGCGCGGCTCGGCATCCCGGTGCACTTCATGAAGGTGCACGAATCGGGCACCATCATCAAGGCGTACGAGAACGACGCGGTCTCGTTCCCGTCGGACGCGCTGGGCGCGGTCGAGGGCACGCCGGTGTGCCGCAGCTGGACCGCGCGGACCGTCTTCGACGTCGCCGATCGGTTCAGCCCGTACTACCAGTACACGGACACACCGAGCGGCACGTTCTGGTGCACGTCACGCGTCGAGAAGGCGAAGGAGGGCGACTACTCGGTCAGCGTCGGCGTGCCGTTCGCGCATGTGAAGTGGTTCCGCGGCCGCGAGACACCGCACCGCGCCGTCTCCCGCTGCCCCGACGACTCCTGCTGCCGCCGGCCGCCCGGCGCCCTCGCCGAGCGCTGGGAGGGCCAGGCGTGGCCGGCCGCCCGCACGCCCACTTCCCTCCTCGCCGCGCTCCCCACGGGCACCTTCCCCGGCGTCGACCCCACCGAGGTCTACGCCTTCCTCGACCGCCACGCCCCCACACCCTCCTGAGCCGTCGCCTCCACCCCGT
>JAEWJG010000320.1 GCA_023386675.1 Actinomycetes bacterium | reverse complement strand
CCCAGATCACCTCGCCCGTGGCCGTCAGCTCGTCGAGCATCGCGGGGCTGTAGTCGGCGACGCGGCCGGGCAGGATCAGGGACTCCCATGCGGAGGCGGGGATGCGGGCTCCCGCCAGCTGCTCGATCACCGAGGCGACCGCATCTACGCCGCGCAGCGTCGAACCCACGTGCTGCCACTCAGGCAGGAAGCGCCCGAACGTGGAGGTGTCGACGGGCTCGACCTCGTGGCGCAGCGCCGCGAGCGACATGCGCCGCAAGCGCCGGAGCACCTCGGCGTCGCTCCACTCGCTGCCCTGCGCGTGCGGACGGAATTCGCCCTCGACCACACGCCCGTCGCGGGCGAGGCGGCGCAGGGCGTCGTGGACGATGGCCGGTCCGAGGCCGAGTCGGGAGGCGACGTCCGCCGTCTCGAACGGACCGTGTGTGCGCGCGAACCGGCTGACCAGGTCGCCGAGCGGATCGTCCACCGGCTCGATGAAGGCCAGCGGGACGCCGATCGGCAGCGGGACGCCGAGGGCGTCGCGCAGGCGAGACGCGTCCTCGATGGCGGCGAAGCGCTCGGTGCCCGCGATGGTCACGGCGAGGGCGCGGTGCGCGTCGACGAGGGCGGCGAGGTGCGCGGCGGCCGTCGCGGTGCCAGCGTGCGGGGCGGCGACCCCGGGATCGGCCTCGCCGCCGACCACGTCACTCGCGCCGCCGGCCACGTCACTCTGGTCACCGACCGCATTGCTCGCGCCGCCGACCACGTCGTGCGCCGCACCAGCCACATCGCCTGCGCCGGAGTGAACGGCGGGCGCCTCGGCGTCGCCTTCCGCCTCCAGGCGCTCGGCGACCTCCTCCGTCGACAGCGGGCCGAGCAGACGCAGCAGGTCCGCGACACCCTCCACGCCGCGCACACGGCGCTCGGGTGCGAGCCGCTGGAGCTGCAGTTCCACGCGCTCGATGACCTGCGGGTCCAGCAGCTCGCGCAGCTCGGCCCGCCCGAGCAGCTCGGCAAGCAAGCCGGCGTCGAGCGACAGGGCGGCCGCGCGGCGCTCAGCCAGCGGGCTGTCGCCTTCGTACATGAACGCAGCGACATATCCGAACAGCAGCGACCGTGCGAACGGGGACGCCGTCTCGGTGGCCGCCTCGACCAGCCGGATGCTGCGCTGCTCGATCTGCTTGGCGATGTCGGTCAGCGCGCCGAGGTCGTAGACGTCCTGCAGGACCTCGCGGATGGTCTCGAGGATGATCGGGAACGTCGGGTATTTGCGCGCCACATCCAGCAGCTGCGCAGCCTTCTGGCGCTGCTGCCAGAGCGGCGACCGCTTGCCAGGGTTGTACTTCGGGAGCAGAAGCGCGCGAGCCGCGGACTCGCGGAAGCGCGAGGCGAACAGAGCCGACCCGCCCACCTCGGACGTCACTAGTTCGTCCAGCTCCTGCGGCTCGAAGACGAAGAGCTCGCCGCCGGGCGGCTGCGCCTCGGTGTCCGGAATGCGCACCACGATGCCGTCGTCGGCCGCCATGGCTCCGGCGTCGATCCCATATCGCTCGCGAACGCGCGCCTGGACCGCGAGCGCCCAGGGGGAATGCACCTGCATGCCGAACGGGGAATGCAGCACGACCCGCCAGTCGCCGAGCTCGTCGCGGAAACGCTCGACCACGAGCGTGCGGTCGGTCGGAACGTGGCCGGTCGCCTCCTTCTGCTCCCGCAGGAACGCCAGCAGGTTGTTCGTCGCCCACGCGTCGAGCCCGGCCTCCACGCAGCGCAGTTCGGCGTCGGCGGGGGAGGCAGTGCTCAGCTCACGCGTGAACGCGCCGACCGCCCGCCCAAGCTCCACCGGGCGCCCGATCCCGTCGCCCTTCCAGAACGGCAGGCGCCCGGGCTCGCCGAACGCCGGCGTGACGAGCACGCGGTCGTGGGTGATCTCCTGGATGCGCCAGCTCGTCGAACCCAGCGCGAATACGTCGCCCACGCGCGACTCGTAGACCATCTCCTCGTCGAGCTCGCCGACGCGACTCGCCTTCTCGCCCACCATGTAGACGCCGAAGAGGCCGCGGTCGGGGATGGTGCCCCCGCTTGTCACCGCGAGCCGCTGCGCTCCCGGCCGGCCGGTGAGGGTGCCGGTGTCGCGGTCCCAGACGATGCGCGGCCGCAGCTCGGCGAACTCGTCGGACGGGTACCGCCCGGCGAGCAGGTCGAGCGTCGCGTCATAGGCGCTGCGGGGGAGGGTCGAGAAGGGCGCGCTGCGGCGCACGGCGTCGAACCAGTCGTCCGCATCCACCGGTTCGAGCGCCACCGCTGCGACCGTCTGCTGGGCGAGGATGTCGAGCGGGTTCGCCGGGACCTTGAGGGACTCGATGAGGCCGGCCGTCATCCGCTCGGTCGCCACGGTCGAGTGGATGAGATCGGCCCGATGCTTCGGGAAGACGACGCCGCGCGAGATCTCGCCGACCTGGTGACCGGCGCGTCCCACCCGCTGCAGCCCGCTCGCGACCGACGGCGGTGCCTCGACCTGGATGACGAGGTCGACCGCCCCCATGTCGATGCCCAGCTCGAGGCTGGAGGTTGCGACGACGCAGCGGAGGCGGCCCGTCTTGAGGTCATCCTCGATCAGCGCCCGCTGCTCCTTGCTCACGGAGCCGTGGTGGGCGCGCGCCAGCACCAGCGTGTCCTCGTCGGCGACCGCCTGCGAGCCCCGGGTCTGGCCGGAGCCTCCCATCAGCTCGGCGGGTGCCCGTCGCGCCCCCGCGTCGTCGACCTCGCCGCCGAGCAGCCGCTCCTCGTAGATCTCGTTGAACCGTGCCGTCAGTCGCTCCGCCAGGCGGCGCGAGTTGGCGAACACGATCGTCGAGCGGTTCTCGAGCACGCGATCGACGATCGCCTCCTCGACGTGCGGCCAGATCGAGCCGGCCTGCGGTGGCGACCCGTCTCCAGGATTCTCGCTGGCATAGGTCGAGGTGCCGAGCTCGCTCATGTCCTCGACCGGGACGACCACGCGCAGATCGAAGCGCTTGCCCGCGGGCGGAGCCACGACCTCGACCGGGGACTGGCCGCCGAGGAAACGGGCCACCTCCTCCGGCGGCCGCACCGTCGCGGAGAGGCCGATGCGCTGCGCCGGCTTCTCGAGCAGCTGATCCAGCCGCTCGAGGGACAGCGCGAGGTGGGCGCCGCGCTTGGTGGAGGCGACGGCGTGGACCTCGTCGACGATGACCGTCTCGACCGACGTCAGCGTCTCGCGCGCCTGTGAGGTGAGCATGAGGAATAGCGACTCGGGCGTCGTGATCAGGATGTCGGGCGGACTGCTCAGCAGCGCCCGGCGATCGGAGGCGGGGGTGTCGCCCGACCGCACGCCCACGCTGACGTGGGGCGGCTCGGCGCCGAGGCGCTTCGCGGTCTGCGTGACGCCGACCAGCGGCGCGCGGAGGTTGCGTTCCACATCCACGCCCAGGGCCTTGAGCGGGGAGATGTAGAGGACGCGCGTGCCCGGCTTCGCGTCTGCCGCCCGCGGCTCGCTCGCCAGCCGGTCGATCGCCCACAGGAACGACGCCAGGGTCTTGCCCGAACCGGTCGGCGCGATGACCAGCGCGTGCTTGCCGTGCGAGATCGCCTCCCACGCGCCCTCCTGCGCCGCCGTGGGCGCGGCGAAGGCCCCGCGGAACCATTCGCGGGTCGCGGGGGAGAAGCGGTCGAGCACGTCGCTCATCCCTCCATCCTGCACCCGACCACCGACACTGTCAGGGCCGCGAGGACGACCTGTGGAGAACGCTCAGCGGGGCAGATGCGTACGGATGAACCGGGAGATGTCGCCCAGCTCCGTCGGCGAGATCGCGTGCCCCATCCCTTCGTAGATGCGGGCGTCGAGGGCGGCGTGCCCCGGCAGCCACTCGGTGGTGCGGTCGAGTGATGCGGCGGGGATGGTGTCGTCGAGAGTTCCGCGGCCCCAGAAGACCGGCACCGACGCCTCGGCGAGCTCGGCGTCGCGGGGCTGCGCGCCCTTCACCACGAAGCCGGAGAGCTGCACGGCGTAGTCGAAGCGCTCGGGCGCCAGCCGCAGCAGCTGCAGGGCCATCGCCCCGCCCTGAGAGAAGCCGAGCAGGCCTGTCGGAACGGCGGGCTGGTCGTCGAGCCAGTCGAGCACCGCGCGTGCCGCGGCGTCGGCGTTCCCCGCGAGCGGGTCGCCGGGGACGTTGGTGAAGCGCGAGAACCACGCGAAGCCCGGTCCCTCGGGGATCGGCGCACGAAGGGAGGCGATCACCGGCTCCAGCGGAAGATAGGCGGAGATGCCGAAGAGGTCCGCCTCGTCCGACGCGTAGCCGTGCATCAGGATCAGCAAGGGGCGGCCGGCGCGGTCGCGTTCTGACGCGGACCACAGCACGGCATCGCGGTCGATGCGGAGGTCCGGAGCGGGAAACGGCACCCTCCATTCTGCGCCCGGAGAGGGAATCGTTCACAGCCCCCGTCGGAGTGCCGCCCATCCACAGATCCGTCTGTGACCCGTAGACGCGGGGATCGCCTTCCGTAGGATTCATGCATGAGCGTTCGCACCCCGGATCCGGATCCCACCCCCGACCCGCTCCCCGGCGACGGCCCGCAGCCCGGTCCCGCCTGGCTGTCCGACCTCGAGCTGGCGCAGATCCGGGGGCGGCTGCCCCTGCTCTACGTCGAGGCGGTCCCGGTCCGCGTGGATGGGCTGGGCCAGGTGACCGAGGTCGGCATTCTGCTGCGGGCAAATGCCGTCGGCGAGATCACGCGCACCCTGGTGTCCGGGCGCGTGATGTACGGCGAGACGTTGAGGGAGGCGCTGTTCCGGCACCTCGAGAAAGACCTCGGGCCGATGGCGTTCCCCCAGCTGCCGGCGAGCCCCGTGCCGTTCCAGGTGGCGGAGTACTTCCCCCTCCCGGGCGTGTCGCCCTATGTCGATGAACGCCAGCACGCCGTCTCGCTCGCCTATGTCGTGCCGGTCACCGGCACGTGCGAGCCGCGACAGGATGCCCTAGAGCTCACGTGGATGACGCCGGAGGAGGCGACGTCCCACACGGTCACGGAGGAGCTGGAGGGCGGCCGCGGGTCGCTGGTCAAGGCGGCGATGGCGTCCCTCGGGCGCATCCGCTGACGAGTCTTGCCGTGATCGTGAAGATGCCTTGTGCGTCAAAGCTAACGGTGTTAGCTTTACGGCTATGAGCACTTCCATCAAGTCGCAGGTGCACTTCCTGCAGCGCCCGGAGGGGCGCGTGAGCTACACCGTCGAGGGGCACGGCCCTCTCGTCGTGGCGGTGCCCGGAATGGGCGACCTCCGCTCCAGCTTCCGCGAGCTCGTCACCCCGCTCGTCGGGGCCGGCTACCGCGTCGCGGTCACCGACCTGCGGGCGCACGGTGACTCGGACGTGTCGTTTCGCGAGTTCGGCGACCTCGCGACGGCCGGCGACCTGATCGCCCTCATCGAGGAGCTCGGCGGCCCGGCGGTCGTGCTGGGCAACTCCATGGGGTCGGCGGCCGCCACGTGGGTCGGCGCCGAGCGGCCGGACCTCGTCGCGGGCCTGGTGTTCTACGGGCCGCTGCTCCGCGATCCGGAGATGGGACGTGCGGCGACGGGACTGCTGCACACGATGTACCGGGCGATGTTCGTCCGCCCGTGGGGCGTTTCGCTGTGGGCCGGGTACTACCGCCGAACGCTCAATCGCGGACGGACCGCGCCCTGGCTCGGCGAGCATGTCGCGGCGATCCGCGCGATGCTGTCGGAGCCGGGACGGCTGGCGGCGTTCCGCCGGCTGACGCTGCAGCTCACGCACGCGCCGGTCGGGCCGCGTGTGCGCGAGGTGAGCGTGCCCATCCTCGCGTTCGTGGGCGAGCTCGACCCCGACTACCGCGACCTCGACGCCGAGTGCGCGTGGATGGCGGAGCAGGGCGTCGAGGTCGTGCGCGTGCAGGAGGCGGCCCACTACCCGCACGCGCAGCGTCCCGACCTGACCGTCGCACCGACCCTGGCCTTCGTGGATGCGCGCCGGGCGCCCGACGGGACGACGTGGGCGGAGCCGAATGCCTAGGGCCGGACTCACCCGCGCCGCCGTCACCGCCGTCGCGGTGGACGTCGTGGACGAGGGGGGCACCTCCGGCTTCGAGTCGCTGACCCTGGCGGCCGTGGCCGGTCGGGCCGGCGTCGCCGTGCCCAGCCTGTACAAGCACGTCGCGTCGCTCGGCGACCTGCGCCGCCTGGTGGCGACGGAGTCGGTCGCCGAGTTGACGCGGACCCTTACGGCCGCGACCGTCGGCCGGGCGGGTCCCGACGCGATCCGGGCGGCGGCGGATTCGATGCGCGACTTCGCCCGCCGGCATCCGGGACGCTACGCGGCGACACAGGTGGCGGCGGACCGCTCCGACCCCGCCGACGACGAGCTCAGCGCGCGCTCGGCGGAGACGCTGGCGGTGCTCGCCGGCGTGCTGCGCGGGTTCGGGCTGCCCGACGACGAACTGGTGGACGCCGTGCGGATGCTGCGCAGCGCGATCCATGGCTTCGTCACGCTCGAGCTCGGCGGCGGCTTCGGCCTCCCCGACGACCTCGACCGCAGCTACGCGGTGCTCGTCGACGGAGTCATCGCCGGCGTCGAGCACCTGGCCGCCACACCCCCCGCGCCCTGACCCCAGCCCGCCCCCCGCCCGCCCCGCCATCGAGTCCGCAAAAAGTGCACACCCATGCGGCGTGTCGCGGGCACTCACTGTGTAGTCGATGACGGCCGTCGGGGATGGATGGCGTCCACCGTCGCGAGCCCGTCAAGAGTGCACGCCGATGCGGCGTGTTGCGTGCACTCTTCGCGTAGTCGATGGTGGGCGGTGACGATGTGCAGGCGTCGATCGTCGCGAGTACGCAAAAAGTGCACGCCGGACGGGGTCCGGGCGTGCACTCTTCGTGTAGTGGGGATGGGGGCGTCAGCCCTGGGCGCGGCGGGAGCCGCGGCC
>JAEWJG010000302.1 GCA_023386675.1 Actinomycetes bacterium | reverse complement strand
TCGACGCGACATGGCGCGCGGCCCATGCTGTGCGGCGCGTCGCGTCGACCAGTTGCGACTGCTTCGCGTCGCCAACTCGCGGGAGGGCACACCGTCTATGGGACGCAACACGCCGCTACCGTCGCGGTGAAGCGGCGTGTTACGTCCCCTGGGTAGGTGAGAGCGCCGTGCGCGCCGTCTCCTCGTCTCGACACTCCGCCGGACGGGGGCCCGCACGGCCCGTCCCCGAATGCAGCGAGGGCCGCCTCCTGATGGAGACGGCCCTCGGGGTGCGAGTGGAGCGGCGGGTTACCGGGCGAAGTAGCCGCGGTAGTACTCGTAGACCCAGCCGACGATGCAGACGAGGCTGAACGCGACGCCGATGAAGCAGATCCAGATGCCGACGGCGAGGCCGAGGATCACCAGGCCGGCGCCGAAGGCCAGCGCGACCGGCCACCAGCTCCACGGGCTGAAGTGGCCCAGCTCGGGGTCGCCGTCGTCGATGTTGGCGTCGAGACGGTCCTCCGGGAGCTCACCGCCCTGCGAGGCGTGGGAGCGGCCCACGTAGAAGGCGATGAACGCGGACAGGACGGCCGCGAGCAGCATGCCCACGGTTCCCACCCACTCGACGTTCCGGTGGAACGAGTCGGCGAGGTTCCACAGCGTGTAGACGATCGCCGACAGGACGAAGAAGATCGACAGGATCCAGAAGAGGATGGCATTGGCGCGCATGTGCTACTTCACCTCGTCGTTCGCGACGTCGTGGACGGGGGCGTCGGGGGCGTCCTTCGCCGGGCCGATGCCGATCGGGATTCCGGCCTCCGGGTGGTTCAGGTCGAACGCCGGCGACTCCGAACGGATGCGCGGGATCGACGTGAAGTTGTGACGCGGCGGCGGGCAGCTGGTCGCCCACTCGAGCGAGCGTCCATAGCCCCACGGGTCGTTGACCGTGACCTTCGGCGCGTTGCGCGCGGTCAGGTACACGTTCACGAAGAACGGGATCATCGAGATCGCGAGGATGCCGGCGCCGATCGACGAGACCTGGTTCATCCAGGTGAAGCCGTCCGACGGCAGGTAGGTCGCGTACCGGCGAGGCATGCCCACGACGCCCAGCCAGTGCTGGATGAGGAACGTCGTGTGGAAGCCGATGAACAGCAGCCAGAAGTGCCACTTGCCCAGCCGGTCGTTCAGCATCTTGCCCGTCCACTTCGGCCACCAGAAGTAGAAGCCGGCGAACATCGCGAACACGACGGTGCCGAACACCACGTAGTGGAAGTGCGCGACGACGAAGTACGTGTCGGACACGTGGAAGTCGAGCGGCGGCGACGCGAGGATGACACCGGTCAGACCACCGAACGTGAACGTGATGAGGAAGCCGATCGACCACAGCATCGGCGACTCGAAGGTCAGCGAGCCGCGCCACATGGTGCCGACCCAGTTGAAGATCTTCACGCCGGTTGGAACCGCGATGAGCATCGTCATCAGCGAGAACCAGGGCAGCAGCACCGAGCCGGTCACGTACATGTGGTGCGCCCACACGGTGACGGACAGGGCCGCGATCGAGATCGTCGCGTAGATCAGCGTCTTATACCCGAAGATCGGCTTCCGGCTGAACACCGGGAAGATCTCGGACACGATGCCGAAGAACGGCAGCGCGATGATGTACACCTCAGGGTGGCCGAAGAACCAGAACAGGTGCTGCCAGAGCAGGGCTCCGCCGTTCGCGGCGTCGTAGATGTGCGCGTCGAAGACGCGGTCGGCGGCGAGGGCGAACAGCGCCGCGGCGAGCACCGGGAAGGCCATCAGCACGAGGATCGAGGTCACCAGGGTGTTCCAGGTGAAGATCGGCATGCGGAACATGGTCATACCCGGGGCGCGCATGGTGATGATCGTCGTGATGAAGTTCACCGCGCCGAGGATGGTGCCGAAGCCGGAGAGGCCGAGGCCCAGCACCCAGAGGTTCCCGCCTATGCCTGGCGAGAACGTCGTACTCGAGAGCGGCGCGTAGGCGAACCATCCGAACGAGGCAGCACCCTGCGGGGTGAGGAACCCGGCGACCGCGATCAGCGAGCCGAACGAGTAGAACCAGTAGGCCAGCGCGTTCAGTCGCGGAAAGGCGACGTCGGGAGCGCCGATCTGCAGCGGCATGAGCACGTTCGCGAAGCCCGCGAAGAGCGGCGTCGCGAACATGAGCAGCATGATCGTGCCGTGCATGGTGAAGAGCTGGTTGTACTGCTCCTTCGTCTGCACCACGTTGAGGCCCGGCTCGAACAGCTGGGCGCGGATGATCAGCGCCATCACGCCGCCGATGAGGAAGTACACGAACGACGAGATCAGGTACATGTACCCGATCGTCTTATGGTCGGTCGACGTGATGTAGTTCACGAGGATGTTGCCCTTGCGCGCCACGCCGTTGGCGGACACGAACGAGGGCGTGGGCTTCGGGGCGGTGGTCGCCCCCGGTGCCGGTGCTGTCGTCGTCATCAGTGCGTCCTACTCGTTGCCGCCCTGGGTACCCGAAGGGGTGCCCCGGCCAGGCAGGTTCTGGTTGCGGTCGTACTCGGAGCCCAGCTGGCCCGAGTAGCCCTGGTCCTTCAGCTTCTGGATGTGCGCGTCGTAGTCGGACTGCGACACGATCTTGACGTTGAAGAGCATCGCGGAGTGGTACTCGCCGCAGAGCTCCGCGCACTTGCCGACGAAGGTGCCGGAGCGGTCCGTCGTCTCGAAGTACATGTAGTTGGTCTTGCCCGGGATGACGTCCTTCTTGTAGAGCATCGCCGGCACCCAGAACGAGTGGATCACATCGCGCGAGTCGAGCTGGATGGTGATCTTCTTGTTCTCGGGGAGGTACAGGGTCGGCACCACGCCCTCCTGGACAGAGCCAGGGGTCGCGCTGTTGTCGTCCGGCTGGACCTGGATGCCCGGGTCGTAGACGTTCTCGTTGACGTAGTTGAAGTCCCACGCCCACTGCTTGGCGTACACCTGGATCTTGACGTCCGGGTTCGCGTAGGGCTGCTCGATGGCGGCCTGGTCACGGGCGGTGAAGGCGAAGAAGCCGAGCACCAGGATGAGCGGAACGATCGTGTAGAAGATCTCAATCGGCATGTTGTACCGCAGCTGCACCGGCAGGCCGGTCTGGCCCTTCCGGCGGCGGTACACGATGACCGCCCACAGGATCAGACCCCAGACGACGACACCGACGATGAGGAGGACGATCCAGCTGGTCACCCACAGGCCGCTGATGCGCTCGGTGTGGTTCGTGACGGGCGGCTCGCCCTCGACGAAGCCCGGGAGGAATCCGTGCAGCTGGGCCTGAGTGCAGCCCGCGAGCGCTACGACGAGAGTCGCGGCGATCGGGATGGCAGCCCATCGGAGACGGCGATTGTGACGCACCGGTGACCTTTCGAGTTACTACTGGGACAGTTCACATGCAACTGTATGTGGCTGTCTCTACCCTACTCCGACTGACACCCTGATCCGAACAAAAGGGCCGCCCCACGAGGGGGCGGCCCGATGCTTTTCGCTGTGCTATAGAGCGCTCAGTGGAAGGAGTCTCCGCACGCGCAGGAGCCCGTCGCGTTGGGGTTGTCGATGGTGAAACCCTGCTTCTGGATGGTGTCCTCGAAGTCGATCGTCGCACCGTCGAGGTACGGGACGCTCATCTTGTCGACGATGACCTCCACCCCGTCGAAGTCGACGGTCGCGTCCCCGTCGAGCATGCGCTCGTCGAAGTACAGCTGGTAGATCAGACCGGAGCATCCGCCGGGCTGGACGGCGACGCGCAGACGCAGGTCGTCGCGGCCCTCCTGCTCGAGCAGGCTCCTGACCTTGGATGCCGCGGTGTCGGTCAGGCCGACTCCGTGGGCCTTGGTCGCGGTCAGCGTTGTGTCGGTCATGGGGCTCCTTCGGAGGGATGGAACGAAATCTGGGACGATTGTACGTCTTTCCGCTCGGAATGCACTCAGGATGCCGCGCGAGCGTTCAGCCGCGCGAGCAGCAGCGCCTCGGTCAGGATCGCCCGCTTGAACACCCCGAGGTGGAGGGACTCGTTCGGGCTGTGCGCCCGCGTGTCGGGGTCCTCGACGCCGGTGACCAGGATCTGCGCCTCCGGGAACTCGCGGACGAGGTCGGCGATGAACGGGATGGAGCCGCCGATGCCGGTCTCGACCGCCTCCGTGCCCCACGCGTCCGTCATGGCGCGCTTCGCCTCGGTCGCCGCCCAGCCGGCGGTGTCGACGAGGAAGGGGTCGCCCAGGTCGACGTCCTCGATCGTGACGTGCGCGCCGAACGGGGCGTGCGCGCGCAGGTGCCGCTCGAGCGCCTCATAGGCCTCCCGGGCCGGCTGCCCGGGGGCGACGCGCGAGCTGACGCGCACGGCGACGCTCGGCAGCAGGGTGTTGGAGGCGTTGGCGACCGTCGGCGCGTCGATGCCGGTGATCGTGATGGTCGGCTGCGACCACATCCTGGACAGCACGGGGCCGGTGCCGATGCTGGTCACGCCGTCGAGGAACGCGGCGTCCTTCGCCAGCTCCTCCTCGGTGAACGCGGGCGGCTCCGCGGCCTCTGCGTAGGAGGTGAGTCCGTCGACGGCCACCGATCCCCTGTCGTCGTGCAGGGTGGCGAGCAGCTTCACCATGGCGAGCATCGCATCCGGGGCCGCTCCGCCGTACATGCCGGAGTGCGATGCGTGCTCCAGGGTCGACACGGTCAGCTTGAAGGTGACGTTGCCGCGCAGCGAGACGGTGAGCGCGGGGGTGTCCACATCGACGTTGTCGGAGTCGGCCACCACGATGACGTCGGCCGCCAGTGCCTGCTTGTTCTGCTCCAGGAAGTGCGCGAACGAGCGGGAGCCGAACTCCTCCTCCCCCTCGATGAACACGGCGAGGCCGAGATCGAGGTCGTCGCCGAAGGTCTCGCGCAGGGCGCGGACGGACGCGACGTGCGTCAGCACGCCCGCCTTGTCGTCGGCGGCGCCGCGGCCGTACAGGCGGTCGCCGCGCACGGTGGGCTCGAACGGCGACGTCTCCCAGTTCGCCTCGCCCTCGGGCTGCACGTCGTGGTGCGCGTAGAGGAGGACGGTCGGGCGGCCGTTCCGGGCGGCGCGCGTGGCGAGCACGGCCGGCTGGCCGAGGGTCTCGCCGTCCGCGATCGGCGCCTGCTTGATCTCGACCGACTCGAACATCCCGGTGTCGGCGAGCAGTGCCGCGACCGCCTCGGCGCTGCGGCGCACGTTCGCCGGATCGAAGGCCGACCAGGACACCGACGGGATGCGCACCAGCCGCGAGAGGTCGGCGACGGCGGAGGGCATCCCGCGGTCGACCGCGGTGCGGACGGCCTGCTCGGCGGAAGAGGTCGGTTCGGGGGTCTGCTGGCTGTCTGTCATGCGGATAATGTTAAGCGGACCCCAGAATCGAAGGCGCGAAGTTGGCAAAGCGACAGAACCCGGCCGAGGCGGAGACGCCCGCGGTCGAGACCCCGGAAGAGACGGCCGCCCGGCTGAAGCAGGGCAAGGGCGCCCCGACGCCCTCCCGCCGCGAGCAGGAGGCCGCCCGCAAGCGCCCGCTCGTGCCGACCGACCGCAAGGAGGCTGCGCGCAACGCCCGTGCGAAGCAGGCCGAGGCGCGCGAGAAGGCCCGTATCGGCATGGCCGCCGGCGATGACCGCTATCTGACCGCTCGCGACAAGGGACCGCAGCGCCGCTACGTCCGCGACTACGTGGATGCGCGGTTCTCGATCGGCGAGTTCCTCATCCCGGTCATGCTCATCGTGATCGTGCTCACGTTCCTGCCCTCGCCGGTGCTGCAGATGTACGGCCTGTTCGCGCTGTGGGGCTTCTTCCTCATCGCGGTCATCGACTGCTTCGTGCTGGGCTTCCTGATCCAGCGGCGCGTCGGCGACAAGTTCGGCAAGACGAAGGTGGAGCGCGGCCTGCGCTGGTACGGCGCGATGCGCGCCCTGCAGCTGCGGATCATGCGTCTCCCGAAGCCGCAGGTCAAGCGCGGCCAGTTCCCGAGCTGACGTGACGATCGTCGCAGCGGCCGACGGCTCCGCCCTCGGCAATCCCGGCCCGGCCGGCTGGGCCTGGTACGTGGACGATGACCACTGGTCGGCGGGCGGGTGGCCGCACGGGACCAACAACCAGGGCGAGCTCATGGCCGTCATCGACCTCCTGGAGGCGACGGCGCACCTGGAGGGCAACGACCTCCACATCTTCTGCGACAGCCAGTATGTGATCAACGCGGTGACGAAGTGGATGCCGGGCTGGAAGCGCAAGGGCTGGCGCAAGGCCGACGGCGCACCCGTGCTCAACCGCGAGCTGCTGGAGCGGCTCGACCGCGGCCTCCAGGGCCGTCAGTACCGCTTCGAGTGGGTCAAGGGCCACGCCGGGCACGACCTGAACGAGGCCGCGGACCAGCGGGCCCGTGCGGTCGCGACGGCATACCAGAAGGGCGATCCCATCCCGATCGGGCCGGGATGGGCCGGGACGTCGGCCACGGCGGAGCCGGAACCGCTCCCCGCTGCGCCTGCACCTGCAC
>JAEWJG010000288.1 GCA_023386675.1 Actinomycetes bacterium | reverse complement strand
CCGCATCGGTGACCAGGCCGTCGCGCGAGATGGTCGTGTTCGTCGCGATGATGCCGGCCAGCCCGAGCTCGACGGCCAGGCGCGCGATCCGCTCGACCTGCTCGTCGGTGAGATCGGGCGCGATCTTCACCAGCAGAGGGGTCTCCCCCGCGACCTCCTTCACCGCGGTCAGCAGCGGCGAGAGAAGCTCCAGCTCCTGGAGGCCGCGCAGCCCGGGCGTGTTCGGCGAGCTGACGTTGACCACGAGGTAGTCGGCGACCGGCGCGAGCGCGCGGGCGCTGGTGAGGTAGTCGGCGGTGGCGTCCTCGACCGCGACCACGCGCGACTTGCCGATGTTGACGCCGAGCACCGGACGTCGCCGCGCGCGCCGGACGCGCAGCAGCCGGTTCGCTGCCGCGCCCGCGCCGTGGTTGTTGAAGCCCATGCGATTGACGACGGCGCGGTCCGGGATGAGGCGGAACAGCCGCGGCTTGTCATTGCCCGGCTGCGGGAGCGCGGTGATGGTACCGACCTCGACGTGGCCGAAGCCGAGCGCGCCGAGCCCGAGGACGCCCTCGCCGTCCTTGTCGAAGCCGGCGGCGACACCGAACGGCGACTCGAACCGCAGGCCGAGAGCCTCCACGGCGAGCGACGGGTCGGGCGCGGTGAAGCGGCGGACGACCCCGCCGAGGCCGACGGCCGGGAGGGCGCGGATCACCACGAACGCGAGGTGGTGGGCCCGCTCGGGGTCGAGCCGGGACAGGACGAGGTCGAAGAGTGCGCGATACATGCCGGTTAGAGAATACCCTGCGCGGTGGAGCTCAGGGCAGCGCGGAGCGATGCCGCGAGCCCAGGGCCGCGCGGTGGAGCTTGAGGGCAGCGCGGAGCGATGCCGCGACCCCAGCGCCGAGGGAGCCTGCGACCGAGGTCGGAGCCTGCGACCGAGGTTCAGCGGACCAGCGCCGACAGGCTCCTCCCTACTTCGCCTCGACCGGCTCCTGCTGGTGGGCGACGCGCAGCGACTGGATGGCGTCCTCGAAGTCGTCGAGCGAGTCGAACGCCTGGTAGACGCTGGCGAAGCGCAGGTACGCGACCTCGTCGAGCTCGCGCAGCTCCGGCAGGATGGCCAGCCCGATGTCGTTGGCCTCGATCTGCGAGGCGCCGGTCGACCGGATCGTCTCCTCGACCTTGCCCGCCAGCACTGCGAGGTCCGAGTCGGTGACCGGCCGGCCCTGGCAGGCCTTGCGGACGCCGAGCACGATCTTCTCTCGGCTGAACGGCTCCGCCACCCCGCTGCGCTTGATCACGCTGAGGCTCGCGGTCTCGGTGGTGGAGAAGCGGCGGCCGCACTCCGGGCACTGCCGGCGACGGCGGATGGAGAGCCCGTCGTCACTCGTCCGCGAGTCGATGACACGGGAATCCGGGTGGCGGCAGAAGGGGCAGAACATGGTGGGATTCTATCGCTCAGCGGGTGCGGAACCGCTGAGTGACCGCTTCCCCGTGGGCCGGGAGGTCCTCCGCCGTCGAAAGGGCCACGATGCGGTCGGCGACCTCCTGCAGCGCGTCGCGGTCGTAGCGGACGACCTGCTGCGGGCGCAGGAACGAGTACGCGCCGAGGCCCGGCGAGAATCGCGCCTGGCCGCCGGTCGGCAGCACGTGGTTGGAGCCCGCGAGGTAGTCGCCGAGGCTGACCGGCGAGGTCGGTCCGAGGAAGATGGCGCCGGCGTTGTGGATGGACGCGAGCAGCGCATCCGGGTCGGCCGTCTGGAGCTCGAGGTGCTCCGGTCCGTACGCGTTGCTGAACGCGGCGGCGGCGGCCAGGTCGTCGACCAGCACGACGGCGGACTGGGGGCCGCCGAGGGCCGTGCGCACGCGCTCTGCGTGCTTGGTGGCGTCGGCCAGGCGCCCGAGCTCGGCGACGACGCGGGCGGCGAAGTCCGTGCTGTCGGTGACGAGCAGCGAGGCGGCGGCCTCGTCGTGCTCGGCCTGGCTGACCAGGTCGGCGGCGACGTAGGACGCGTCCGCCGTGTCATCGGCGATCACCAGGATCTCGGTCGTCCCGGCCTCCGAGTCGATGCCGGTCTGCCCGCGCACCACGCGCTTGGCGGCCGCGACGTAGATGTTGCCCGGGCCGGTGATCACCTGCACCGGGTCGAGGCCGAGCTCTTCGACTCCATACGCCAGCGCACCGATCGCGCCGGCGCCTCCCATCGCGTACACCTCGTCGATGCCGAGCAGGCCGGCGGCGCCCAGGATGACCGGGTGCACCGCTCCCCCGAACTCGCGCTGCGGCGGGCTGACCAGGGCGACGGACGCGACCCCGGCGACCTGCGCCGGGACGGCGTTCATGACGACGCTCGACGGGTACACGGCCTTGCCGCCGGGCACGTAGAGGCCCGCGCGCTCGACCGGCTCCCAGCGCTGCACGATGCTCGCGCCCGGACGGATGACCGTCTCGGCCGCCGGCGGCACCTGCGCGGCCGTCGCCTCGCGCACGCGTGCGATCGCCTCCTCCAGCGCCTCGCGCACGTCGGCCGGCAAGGCCGCGACGGCGGCGTCGATCTCCGTCTGCGGCACCCGGAGCGACGCGGGCGCGCCGCCGTCGAACCGATCGGCCTGCTCACGCAGGGCCGCGACGCCGCGCTCGCGCACGTCGGCGATCAGGTCCGCCGCCACGGTCATCGCCACCTGCACATCCACGACGGGACGGGGCACGAGGCGCTGGAAGGCGGCGCGAGTAGGCTGGACACCGCGGAGGTCGATGGTCTGGATCATGGCCCATCAAGCCTACCCGCCCGGAATCTTCCAGCCTCACTGGAGCTTGTACCCACAGTATGAACAGCGCATCCCCCGACCCGACCGACGGCACCGTCACCGACGCCACCCCGGACCTCGCGGCGTTCCGCCAGACCTTCCGCCGGCATGCGGCCGGGGTCGCCATCGTCACGGCGCAACGGGAGGACGGGTCGCCCGTGGGCTTCACGGCGACCTCGCTCG